>CAYLPS010000148.1:0-6555 GCA_964385625.1 uncultured Anaerolineaceae bacterium
CATCGGTATTCAGAACAATTGTACACTGAATCTCGAAAAATAACAGGGAATTACGGGATGTTCTACGGCTCGTTCCTGAATTGCAAGCAGTAATGGTGGAAAGTGTTGCTGACCCAGGCACTGCCCAGGCCGTATGGAGCCAGGCGTTGGTTATCCTGGCACCATATTTTTTCGTCCTTCAGCGTATAGGTCTCGCGCAACAGGCGAGCAAGATCCCACGCCAGAGGGTAGACCTTGCCGCCTTTTTTTATGTTCTTCACAATGACGGTGAGGTAAGCCCGCGGTTGCAGAATTGCTTGCATATTAACATAGATGTGAGCAAGCTGGGTGATAAATTCCCCATAATCCGTGATATTCCCCAGGTCATGCGGGTCATCGGAATAAAACACATCCAATTCCTGCGAGCTACGCCGGTTTTTTTGCGTGGCCGACCCACGCGCGTGCAGCATATCCCAATATGGCGGAGAGGTGAGCACATAGTCGATGGGTGGGATGGCATGCTCGGCTGCAAGTGTGGTGATGTGGGCTGCATCCCCGGTGATCAGCTGGCTGTGATAGGGTTGGGCCTGCTCTCCCAGCGCCTGTCGCTCGCTGGCGATGACCTGGCGGGCGATCTCTGCATAGGCTGGGTTGAGCTCAACGCCGTAAGAATGCCTGCCGCAGCGCAAGGCTGCCACCAGTGCGCTGCCCGTGCCAGCCATGGGGTCCAACACTACCCCGCCTGGCCTGGTGAAGAAGCTGATGAACTCCATCGCCAGCGTTTCAGGGAATTTCGCCGGGTGGCGCAGCAAATCTTTCTGGCGTGGCGGTGGGTTGTGCACGAACCACGACTTCTGGAATTTCAGCCATTCCTTTGGCGATAGATCATTGAGCTTGTTGGTGAGCTTACGCTTCGGCATGAGCTTGGGGTGTTGGAATTTCCTGTTTATTGGATGATCTCGTAAATGGCCAGCTGTGAGAAATTAACCGTCACCGCCATCTTGTTCACCGACCTGGCAAACAGCCCCAACCCACCCTCGCTCAGCAGGGGGTCGTGGGCTGTGAATTGGAACTGCCCGTTAACGAAAAAGCTCAGCGCATCACCTTGCGCAGCAATACCAATGCGCGCTGAACTCGGGGCACCGGGCGGCACCGCGCCGCTCATCATCCAGGGCTGGGGTGAGGAAGCCTGCCCGTTGATGACCCGGTCCAGGCGCACCTGCCCATCACACGATAGCGAGAAGCGGTAATAATCCATGGCAGGTGAGACTCGGAATAGCACGCCATATTGGTCCAAGCCCCGGCACAGGCTGATATTGGCGGTGATTTCAAGGTAATAGTTCGAAAATGACGGCTCTTGTCGCACACTGTAAAGGTAGGCATTGGTCTCTGCTATGGCAATGGTGAGTTCATTTTTACCCAGGGCTACGCTTCCTTCGGCTGATTGTCCGCCTGTCCAGGCCTTGGCGTCTGAAAAATCATCTTCAAACAATATATTTCCCAGCGCCGGGCGCATATCCACTGTGGGGGTGACGATTGGGGTGGGGAAGGCTGTAGGCGTGGCAGTGGGTGGGAACCAGATCACTGTGGGGGTGACGGTAGCGGTTGGCGCAGCCTGCGTATCCGTGGGTAACACTTCAACCGCTGGCGCAACGGCACAGGCGCTGCTGATAAGGACCAATAAAATGCTGCAGAATATTGCTTTCATCGAGCGAAATTCAGGTTATCAAATTGGATGATCGATAACGAGTATCATCAATTATAAATTTCTGATATTAACAAAAAAGCTGTTGTACAATTGGTATGTTCATTCTAGCACATTCTGATTGAATGCAACGTTCTAATCCCAATCTGCTTCCCGAAGGAGAAGTTATGCGCAGAAAAGCCATCCTCATCACAGGTGCATCTGGCGAAATCGGCCAGGCGCTGGTTAAGAGCCTGTCGGCACAAAGCGAGATACCCATTATCACATTGGATATTGCTGCCATTCCGGATGAGATCCATCCTCTGGTCACCGCAGTCCAGGGGGATATCATGGATAAAGCTCTGCTTTCCCGCCTGGTTAGCGAATACGAGCTGGACACCATCTACCACCTGGCAGCCCTGCTATCCACGCGCGCTGAATTCTCGCCCGAAGCCGCCCACAAGGTGAATGTGGAGGGCACGCTGGGCTTGCTCAACCTGGCTGCCGAGCAATCCGAATGGCGCAATGAACCGGTCAAGTTCATCTTCCCCAGTTCTATTGCCGCGTATGGCTTGCCAGATCTCGAGACTAAAAGGGCTAACTCAAGGGTGCGCGAGTGGGAATGGAACAATCCCCGCACCATGTATGGTTGCAACAAGTTGTATTGCGAGCAGCTGGGTATTTATTACAGCAAGTATTACCGCCAGCTAGCTGCTGATTTGCCCGTGATGCTGGATTTTCGCGCCCTGCGCTTCCCGGGCTTGATCAGTGCCTTCACCGTCCCGAGCGGTGGCACCAGTGACTATGGCCCCGAGATGCTGCACGCCGCCGCCCAGAAAAAACCCTACGCCTGCTTCGTGCGCGAAGATGTGCGCATCCCCTTCATGGTCATGCCCGACGCAGTCAAGTCATTGCTGATGCTCACCAATGCCCCAAAATCCTCCATCAGGCATTGTGTTTATAATGTCACCAGCTTCAGCCTCTCGGCTGCTGAATTCCGCGATTGGGTGCTGAGGTTTTTCCCTGACGGGCAGATTACCTTTGAAGCGGATGTTAAACGCCAGGCTATTGTCGATTCCTGGCCGGCCGACCTGGATGATAGCGCGGCCCGCCGTAACTGGAGCTGGCAGCCCGATTATAACGTGGAGCGCGCCTTCGCCGAGTACCTGGTGCCGAACATCCGCAGCATGTACTCGAAATAAGGAGGGTTTATGCCTGGTACCCTGAAAATTGGTTACATTGGCCTGGGGCTGATGGGCAAGTCGATGGCCCGCAATATCCTCAAAGCCGGCTTCCCGCTGGTGGTGCATAACCGCAGCCAGGCCGCCGTGGACGAGCTGGCGGATGAGGGCGCACTACCGGCAACCTCCCCTGCCGAGGTGGCAGCCCGGGTGGACGTGGTGTTCACCAACCTGCCCGATTCTCCCGATGTGGAGCTGGTGGTGCTGGGTGAGAAAGGTATCCTGCATGGGGCGCATGAGGGCATGATTTTCGTGGATAATTCCACCATCAAGCCCGCCACCTCCCGCCACATCGCCGCGATGCTGGGTGAAAAAGGCGTGCTGTGCCTGGATGCCCCTGTGAGCGGTGGCGATATCGGCGCCCGCCAGGGCACGCTGGCCATCATGGTCGGCGGACCTGCTGCAGCCCTCGAGGTCGTGCGACCGGTGCTGGCAGCCATTGGAAAAAGCGTGACCCACGTGGGCGAGGCCGGCGCCGGGCAAATTGCCAAGGCGGCCAACCAGATCATGGTGGCTGCCCAAATGGTGGCAATGGGTGAGCTGCTGGTGTTTGCCCAAAAAGCCGGGGCCGACCCGCAGAAAGTGGTCGAAGCCATCAAGGGTGGGGCAGCCCAGTGTTGGACGTTGGATGTCAAGCCCCCCAGGCTATTTTCAGGCAACCGAAACCCGGGGTTCAAAGCCTACATGCAAGCCAAGGACTTGAACATTATCATGGAAACCGCCCACCAGTATGGCATCCCCCTGCCTTCAGCCACCGTGGATTCCCAGTTGTTCAATGCCATGCTGGAAATGGGCATGGGTGAATTGGATAATTCCGCCGTGCTGGGGGTGATCGAATCCCTGGCGAATGTCCGGTTGCTGGAGTGAACCGAAAGACCGTCGTTGCTTTGTTAATGCCTGTTTTTTTTAATGAAAGACCTGAGATTATATAAGTGCCCATGTTACTGGTTATGGTCAAATAATGAAATTATTTTTTCCCAACCTGTATGCGTGCAACTTGTGATTTTATCGTGCGTATATAGGATCAGATAACCAAACAGGAGCACCCAGTGAACAACCCCGAGCCTGAAGTACTCAACCGGGTTCACCAAGGAAATCAAGAAGCCTTCACCTGGCTGGTTGAGACCTACCAAAGACCAGTGTACAACCTGTGTTATCGCATGCTGGGAGATGCAGATGAAGCTGAGGATGCCTCGCAGGAGACATTCCTGCGAGTGTACAAGAATATCAAGCGTTACGACGACAGGCGTCCATTCTCCACCTGGCTCCTATCCATCGCTGCCCATCTATGTATCGACCAGTTACGCAAGCGGCGCATGGTGATCATCTCAATGGATGCCACGCCTTACCTGGAACCCGCCGATGGCACCCCTGGGCCAGAAGCGCGGTACCATACCCTTGAGGAGCAAGGACGCGTGCAGGATTTATTGAAAACCCTCAGCCCGCAAGACCGCGCCGCAGTGGTCATGTACTACTGGTACGATTTTTCGTACGATGAAATTGCCCACAGCCTTTCACTGACCAGCAGCGCGGTGAAAAGCCGCCTGCACCGTGCCCGCATCAGCATGGCGCAGGCATGGTGCGGCAAAACCAAGAGTAATTTACTTCCGGAGAGGAAACCAGATGAATCATCAGCCTTTTAGAGATTGGTTGCTTTCAGACGAGGAACTTTCAGAGCGTGAGAAGCAAGCTCTGCAAGACCATCTCAAGAGCTGCGAGGCCTGCAGCAAGATCGAGACTGCCTGGAAGGAAGTCGAGCTGGAGATTAAAAGGGCACCGCAGGTTGGGCCGGCTGCCGGGTTCACCGAACGCTGGCAGGCCAACCTGGCTGCCTGCCAGAGGCGAAAGCAAGCACGAGGTGGTTGGTTCACCATCGCGGCCACATCGCTCATCGTCAGTACTTTATTTGGCATCATAGCCTGGCAAGGCTGGCTGCTGCTGCAATCGCCTGGCGCCTTCCTGGCTGAGTGGTTCAACCGCCTGGTCAGTTTCATATCCCTATATTACCTGGTACAAAACTTTCTCGCCTCAAGCACGCCCTATTTACCACTGTATGCCCTGGCGGGAATGATCCTCCTGGTGGGCATGATCAGCTTCATGAGCGTGCTATGGCTGGCAACATATCGCAAATTTAGCCTGGCGCGGAGGGCAGCATGAAAACAGACCACCTCAAGTTCTATTCGGCAATCATTCTCAGTGTCATTTTCCTGGCGGCATTTCCCATCACCGCCCTGGCAGCCTCGTCATCTGCCGCGGTGATCGGCAATAACTACACCCTCACAAGCGGGCAAACTTTGAATGATGACCTGTTCGTGCTGGGTGGCAATGTAGACCTGATGAGCGGCTCGGTCGTCAACGGGAACGTGTTCCTGCTGGGAGGCACCGCCCAGGCTGCCGGGACGATCAACGGCAACCTCACCGTGGTGGGGGGTACCCTGAACCTAAGCAGCACTTTATTGCTCAACGGCAACCTGAACACCGCCGGAACCACGGTCAACCGTGACCCGAATGCCCAGCTGAAAGGGCAGGTGAACATCAACTCGGGGAACTCAACTATCGTCATCCCAGGAAACATCCAAATCCCGGCATTCCAGCTGCGCACGACTCCCATATTAAATATCCTGTGGTTCTTTATCGAGTTATTCCTGTGGGTACTGGTTGCCATGCTGGTGGCCATGTTCCTGCCCGACCACCTGATGAGGACTTCCCAGGCTGCCATCTCACAGCCGTGGTTATCCGGTGGGTTGGGCCTGCTCACCGCCATCGTGCTGCCCATCCTCCTGGTGCTGCTGGCCATCACCATCTGCCTGATCCCGGTCTCCCTGCTCGGTGGCTTCCTGCTGCTGGTAGCCTGGGCCTTCGGCCTGATCGCGCTTGGATACGAGCTGGGTAAGCGCATCACCCTGTCCTTTAAGGCTGAGTGGCACCCCGCCTTTTCCGCCGGGCTGGGCATGCTGGTGCTGATGCTAACGCTGAATGGATTGCAAGCCCTCGTGCAATGCGTGGGCTGGATCCCCAAGGCGCTGTTGAGCATCTGGATGCTGGGGGCAGTGTTACTGACCCAATTCGGCATCAAGGTCTATCCCCAGGTCACTACGAGTTCGACGAAGGACACAGGAACCTTGCTTCCTCCTTCCAGCTGAGTGCCTTGATATATTGGTGGTGCACACAGCAGCACAAGGTCTTATTTGTATACCTTTAGAAGATCATTCATTCGCCAATATCAGGTCATCCATAAATTGACAATTGTCACATGGGGGATGTTTGTCACTTGATTTTGGATGGTTAAGTGTTTAATATTTAAATGGTCACATTTCTAAAATTTCATAAAATCCCTTTTTCAAAACCATAAATTTTATTACAACCAATGCGAGGGGGAGCAATAGGTGCAAGGATTAGAAGGCGTTCTGCATACATCATTCATTTCTAAAATGGATGAAAAAACCTGTTCGACCAGTTGATCGATAGGATCGGTGCATAAAACCAAGAGGGACCGATGAAATTTCTTTCTATTCTCGCTTGCATTACAGTATTCATCCTACGCACCTTTATTCCGGTAACGAGCACCATATTTACAATCCCTCACGTAAAATTACCAGTAAATGATCCATCAACAATCTCATCCGATGCAATAGGAACAGGCATTGAAGA
>CAYLPS010000149.1:0-6147 GCA_964385625.1 uncultured Anaerolineaceae bacterium
AAATATTCCCCAGAAGAGCAGTTCCTGGCTTGGGCAGTAGTTGGCGGTATGCCCTATTATCTGACCACGTTCACCGACCAGCAAAAGCTACTGGCTAATATTCGGCAGCATATCTTGGATGCCCACTCAGGCTCGCTTTATAGCGAGCCGCGTTTATTATTGATGGAAGAGCTTCGCGAGCCACGCAACTATTTCTCACTCCTGCACGCCATCGCCCAAGGGAACACCAGGTTGAATGAGATTGCACAGGCTTCGGGTGTCGGTCCGCCATCTACTGTTGCCCGCTATCTTGATATCCTACAGCAAATGCGGTTAATAACACGCAGGGTGCCAGCCACAGAAAACCAACCCGAAAAGAGCAAGCGTGGCTTATACCAGATCAATGATCACTTTCTTCGGTTTTGGTTCCGTTACGTGCATCCTAACCAGGGGTCGCTTGAGCTGGGTTTGGCCGACTCAGTCTTAGACCAGCGCATACAGCCAGATTTGGATCACTTTGCTGCAGTAGCATTTGAGGAAGCAGCGAGAGAGTTCATCGCGGCTAAGGCGCGGGAGGGGAAATTGCCTTTCCTGCCCGAGAGGATAGGTAGCTGGTGGAGCCGCGACAGAGAGCTGGATGTCCTGGCAATTAGCTCGTCAGAGCGTTCTGTATTGGTCGGGGAATGCAAATGGTCAGTGAATCCTGTGGGGATAAATATCCTGGAGGATTTAAAGAGTTCTGCAGCCAAAATGGCTCAGGAAAGCAACATCGAACACATCCATTATGCGATATTCGCGCGCAGAGGTTTTTCGAATGCGTTGAAAGTAAAGGCAGCCAGTGAGGAAATAGGTTTATTCACAGTTGAAAATCTTGTCCAGGGTTGATTGTGAATCGCCTCAAGTGATTTAAATTCACCACCCTCTGTAAGATGCAGCTATAATGTATTGTCAGTCAATAAAATAGAGCCCGTCATGCGCCATCTTTAAATTGATATGTCCGAACTGGAATTGGCCTTTGCAGGCAGGTTCGAGATGATCTCGTATTACCTGGATCTCGATACCGGTGAAGTGATTAGCGTCAGCGAGGAAGCACGTGGCATACTTGAGACGATCTATGAGTCTTATTATGATGCGAAGGCTCAGACCGTGGATTGGGAAAAGGCCTTTAAAATTGGAAAACGTTCCAGATTAGCAATGTGAGCTAATACACGATGGAGACCAGGTGGAGACCGGATTTGGTGTAACGATGATTGCCATTCCTAGTGAATCTTCAGCCTAGCGATGTTCCAATATGGAAGCATTTATCAACACAATTTGCAGTTCACTTTTAAAAGAACCCCTGGAACGGGCTATCAACGGGAACAAGCATTCTGCTATTTGAAAGACGTCTTATTGGACTATCCCACTGAGTTTGAACACTGATTCCTGTTTCATCGTTAAGCTAGCATTGATAGACTGTTCAATAAAGCAGTTAATTTATGGCTAAAATATCATTCATCAAGGTTAGAAACCAATGCCTACATCGCCTACTTCAATCCTCAAAGTTGTATTCGGTTACGATCAATTTCGACCTCTTCAGCTAGAGATCATCACCAACATCCTTGCCAAAAAAGACACGCTGGCGATCATGCCCACCGGGGGAGGCAAATCGCTATGCTACCAGATCCCGGCACTGATCTTCCCCGGATTGACAGTGGTTGTATCGCCATTGATCGCCCTGATGAAAGACCAGGTGGAGCAGCTCAACGAGTTGGACGTTCCCGCCCTGTTCTTAAACAGCTCTCTGTCTTCTAAGACATACCAAGAAAACGTGCAGTGGGTGCGCAGCGGCCAGATCAAGCTGCTATATGTCGCACCTGAAACCCTGCTGACAAGGCGTTTGTTTAACTTACTGAGTGATATTTCGATGGACTGCCTGACGATCGACGAGGCGCATTGCATTTCGGAATGGGGTCACGATTTCCGGCCCGAATATCGCCAGCTCGTTGGAGTTAGAGAGAGGTTTCCTCAGGCAGTGTGCTTAGCTCTGACGGCGACTGCCACGCCCAGAGTGCGTGAGGATATCAAATCCAGCCTGCGTTTTGAAAATTCGAATGAGTTTATCACCAGCTTCAATCGTGATAATCTGCTGATTGAGGTACACCCCAAGACCGATCCAACGACGCAAGCTTTGGATTTTATACGGCGCTTCCCAGGCCAATCCGGGATTATCTACTGCTTCTCGCGTAAACAGGTGGATGAGCTGACCACTACCCTCACCAGACAGGGTTTTTCAGTGCGGCCTTACCACGCCGGCCTACCGGATATCGAGCGCAAGGAGAACCAAGAATTGTTCATCAGGGACGATGTCCAGATCATTGTGGCCACTATCGCCTTCGGCATGGGCATCAACAAACCCAACGTGCGCTTTATCCTGCACTACGACTTGCCCAAAAGCATTGAAAGCTACTACCAGGAGATCGGTCGGGCTGGGCGGGATGGGCTATCAGCGCACTGCCTGCTACTGTACAGCTATGCAGATGTCCAAAAGCTGAAATACTTCATAGATCAGAAAGATGATCTGGAGCGGCAGGTGGCGTATGAGCATCTCAAAGCCCTAACACGCTATGCGGAGGGCGAAGTCTGCCGGCGGGTACCGCTGCTGGCATATTTTGGCGAGAAATACACAACTGAAAACTGTGGCATGTGCGATAACTGCCGGAAAGGTGAGAAGAACCTGGTGGACCTAACAATCCAGGCTCAGAAATTCCTGTCCTGTGTCAAACGTTCCAGGGAGAAGTTTGGGGCAACTCACATCGTGGACATTTTGCTGGGTTCAGAGAATCAAAAGATATTGAAATTCGGTCACCAGAATCTTTCCACATATGGGATTGGCACAGATCTGACCAAGAAGCAGTGGCTTCACATTTCTCGCCAGTTAATCCAAAGAGGAATACTAGTTCAGGATGACCATTATGGCAGTCTTAAACTGACACTCAGGGCAATGGAGGTATTGCACGGAACAGAAAAATTCTTGGGTGTCTTGGAGGCTGAGAAAGCTGCCGTGCCTACTGCCGGTAAAGACGCAGAAGTGAAATACGATCTCAAACTATTTGAAATCTTGCGAAAGAAGCGCAAGGAGTTGGCGGATAGCGCGCATGTACCGCCGTACGTGATTTTTCCGGACAAAACGCTGATGGAGATGGCGACTTATTACCCGACTTCCGTGATTAGCCTGAAGAAGATCTTCGGGGTGGGTTTGCGAAAGCTTGCCAAATATGGGCAAGTATTTATTGAGGAGATTACAGCGTATTGTAAAGAACACCAGCTTGTTGAAAAACAGAAACCAGGAACGAGGAGGATAGAAGTCAAACCAGGCGATGAGCACCAACCCAAGCACATCCTGATCGGCGAAGCGTATAACGCTGGTACTTCGATCCAGGAATTGGTGGAGCTATTCGGCGTACAGCAAGGCACGATTCTGAACCATCTTTCAAAGTACATCCTGGAGGGGTATTCACTCCGCTCGAGTGAGTTCCTGGCTTTGCCCGATCTTACAGAAGAGTTGGTTCAAAAAGTCATGAGGGCTTTCCAAGCACTGGGAACAGAGTATCTGAAACCAATATACGAGGAACTGGAGGGCACCGTCAATTATGATGATCTCAAGCTGCTGAGGCTATACTATCTGACTAACATACCCAAAATGCAATCTCCCAGAGACCCAGACGAAAATGGATAACTCGTCCTTATTAGGCCAACTTCTCGATCAGGAGAAAATCGCCCTGGAACCAGCACCTTTGCTTAACCAGGCGCCTTCTCCCTTGCCCAAAGATTGGGATTTTGAGCGTATTGAAGGCATGCTTCTTGGCCTTACAATTGGCGACGCATTAGGCAATACCACCGAGTCGCAGCTTCCTGCTACTCGCCGGCAGTCACATGGCGAGATACGCGATTACCTGCCCAATCAATATGCGAACGGTCGTCCAGTGGGTGTTCCATCCGATGACACGCAGATGGCTTTTTGGACTCTAGAACAGCTCCTGGAAGATAGAAGATTAGTTCCCGATCACCTGGCGCACAAGTTTACCCAGCAAAAAATTTTCGGTATTGGCAACACCGTCAAAGCTTTCCTGCGCAGTTACAAAGATCATGAGGACTCCTGGGAACAATCTGGTCAACCATCCGCCGGCAATGGCGCTCTAATGCGTATAGCGCCGGTGCTGATTCCCCATTTGCGCAAGCCATCAGCGGCAATTTGGGCTGATGCGGCGTTAGCAGGAATGATCACTCACAATGACCGGGCGTCAAATACTTGCTGTGTAGCTTTTACCCAAATCCTTTGGGAATGCTTGTGTTTGAAAGAACCTCCAGAACCAAACTGGTGGGTTGATACGTTTTCAGCAACCGCCAGTGAGATTGAAGGTAACACCATCTACGCATCTCGAAATCCAGCTTTACCCTACAAAGGGCCGCTCTGGCAGTTTATTAAGAGCGAAGTAAACCAAGCGCTTCGGAAGAAGTGGTCTATTTTGGAGGCGTGCGAGCGTTGGTATTCTGGAGCGAACCTATTGGAAACCATGCCATGCGTTTTGTTTATCCTTGGTAGATATGGCGATAATCCCGAGGAAGCTATCATCAGGGCGGTAAATGATACCAAAGACAATGACACTATAGCCTCAATTGTTGGTGCAGCGGTCGGGGCACTTCATGGTCGAAAAGGTCTACCAGCGCGCTGGATCAGTGGCTTATTGGGGCGAACCGCAGAAAATGATGATTGGCATATCTTTGAGCTGATCGAATCTGCAAAACAAACCTTTTGGCACTCGGACCCACTGTTAACCCCAGCCAATATCAAGGCTGTGTTGAATTTCCTGCCCATCTTTGAGCGACCGGATTTTTCTCATGGAGAGTGGATCTCTCAAGAGGGAAGCTTGCCATATTTCAACTACGCATCTGAAGTGCTTGACTTCATAAAGACGCTTTCCGGAAATGGCTTCATCCAGCCGTTTAATTGGATGAATTGGGAAGAAGGAAGGCAGTTGGTGGATAATCCCACGCTGATTAGTAAGGCTGACTTGCAAACGCTGCGAAAGTTGCTGACTGCACATATACGCGCTGACCGCTTTACAGAAGGTCACCTAGCTGCCATGTTTGAATCGAGACATATTTCGATGATCCTGATGCGGATGGCTAATATTCAAGATTCCAAAGCTGGCGAGAGTAGTTAAACCTGGCAGTGCTTTCTAATCGGTGACGTGTGATCACCACGTGGCTGGATTCATGGCTCTACTGGATGAACTAAGTATCATTTTTGAAACTGGATTGCTGATCGCCGGTAATGCCAACCCGCGCGAGATCCACCGCCAGCTCTCGCGCTGGAGGCAAGCTGGCAAAATCTACCAGCTGCGGCGCGGCCTGTGTTGCCTGGCGCCTCCTTTTCAAAAAATAAATCCCCGTCCGATCCTGTTTACCAACTAGATGCTTCTAACGCCACGTCACTTTACGCTTACAGCACCATGATCGCTCATCGCTACTGGCGGGCAAGCTGCATGCCTTTTTCCATCGACGGTATGTGAAAGGGCGAGACCTGTATGACCTGATGTGGTATCTCAGCGATCCGGATTGGCCAGCTCCCAATTTCATAATTCTGCAAAACGCCTTGTTACAAACAGGCTGGAATGGACCTTTCCCGGGCGAGAGGAATTGGCGGGAACTCCTGTGCCAGAAAGGGAGGAGCATCGATTGGAAGAAAAGCGTGAGCGATATCGCACCTTTTCTTGAAAGATCAGATGAGGTCGCATTGTTAACGCAGGAGAATTTTGAAAGATTACTGAACTGTTCCTTGCACTAAATTCGTTATTTTCTAAATCGAATATCTGCTACCCTGTTGCTAACAAAATTGTACACAATTTGGCTTACGCTCATCATCGTATATATTTCTCAACCCTAACTAAGGTATTGTGAAATATTGTAAAGCAATCATGCCATCTGTTGCGAACTGTATAAACTATTTCTTTTTTTCTAATTTTGAATGTTCACCCCAGTTGTTCGCATTTTCTTCCTCCCTCGCTTGACGTTGTTTAGACATCCATGTACAATCCAGTTGGATTGATATATTCCTTATATTTTACATAGTAACTTCTCAAATCGTTTCTGACCTTACCTTACCCGCGCAGTCTTTATCGCCGT
>CAYLPS010000150.1:0-6067 GCA_964385625.1 uncultured Anaerolineaceae bacterium
TGTGTAAATAATCGTGTAGTTTATGGGACACGGGTTGGCTTTAACGGAACATTTCAGAAGGTACACCCAGGATATAGTATCATTGGCGCCCATCCCAAGCGATATAATATATATACTGGGATGATAAAAAGGAGTTGTAAATGCATGTATTAGGTATTGATATTGGTGGGACAGGGATCAAGGGGGCACCCGTGGATACGGGAACAGGTGTATTACTGGCCGAGCGTATCCGACTGCATACTCCGCCCAGGGCAAAGCCGGAACCCATTGCGGGAGTGGTGAAGCGCTTGGCAGAGCAGTTTGACTGGCATGCCACTATCGGCTGCGGTTTTCCGGCCGTGATCCGCAGCGGTGTGGCTGAAACCGCGGCCAATATCAGCCAGAAATGGATCGGCACCAACGTAGCCCAGCTTTTTTCCGAGGCCACTCAGTGCCCCGTAAACGTGGTCAACGATGCCGATGCTGCCGGACTGGCGGAAGTGACTTTTGGGGTCGGCAAAGGTGCATTAGGGGTGGTGCTGATGATCACCATTGGTACAGGTCTTGGGTCAGCCCTGTTCGTGGATGGCAAGATGGTTCCCAACACCGAGCTGGGCCACCTGGAAGTGGAATGCGAAGACGCCGAAATGATGGCCTCCGATTTTGCGCGCAGGGAACAGAAGCTCTCGTGGAAGAAATGGGCCAGGCGCCTGGATAAATACCTGCTCACACTGGAAAGGCTGTTCTCGCCCAACCTGTTCATCCTGGGAGGTGGGGCCATTAAGAAGAAAGACCTGTTCTTGCCGCTGCTCACCGTGCACACAAGGGTCATCCCGGCTGAGCTGGGCAACGATGCAGGCATCGTGGGGGCGGCACTGGCAGCCAGGCACTATTTTGGCCAGTAAATATCCCGGGAGCTAATCAATATTGCCGGCAGTATGCCGGCACAAATAAAAAAACAGGGTGCAGCTGAGGTTCAGCAAACATTGCTGTGTAATAGAGACTGCACCCTGTATTGTTTTTATTCAGGCGAATTTCAAATCACCGATTATTTGGCAGTAACTTTGATGGCCTTCGGCCGAGCGGCCTCTGCCTTGGGGATGTGCAGGGAAAGCACACCGTTCTTGATGGAGGCTTCCACCTTGCTGGAATCGGTTTCGGTGGGAAGGGTGATGGTGCGGCTGAAACGCCCATTGGGCAGCTCGCATACCATGTATTTATTGGAATCTTCATCATTGGTCTTGAATTCACCGCGAATGGTGACGGTATTATTCAAAACCTCGATTTCCAAATCATCTGCACCCAGGCCGGGCACCAGGGCGGTAACAGCGTAGGCCTCGTCATCGGCCTTTACATCCACAGCTAACAGCATCTCGCGCTCAGCAGGCTCCTGATTTGCCAGCTCATCTTCAAACCAACGGTTCATTGCATGTCGCATGGCAGCCATCCGGCGGTAAGGGGTAACATAGTAAGTCATATTTTTATCTCCTTTATCTCTTTTGTGTATCACAATGACCCTATGATACAGCATCCATATCAGAGTACTGCAAGCGTTGTATATGATTTGTGAAAGAATCTTGTTTGGGGATGTTAATAAACCGCTTCAGCCAGCAAGATAAGCTGGGGTGCACCAGGCGCATAGGCCGAGCAGTCAAAATCACCATACATTTCCCGGATTCTCATCCCGGCAGCCTGCACCTCAGCCAGAAGCTCATCAAGCGAGACCAGATAATGGCTGGCCTCTAGTTTATACCGCTCGACCCGGCCGTCTGGAAACAGGTGATCGTAAAGCCAAGTGACGGTGAATTTGTTGCCGGATAGCCGCCAGTCGCTGCTCACCTGCACAGGGTTGCCCGTTGTGGGGTGAAGAAATTCATCTTCCAGCTCAATGCCTGCGCGGGCCGGATGTGAGGCGATCAGCGCCGGGTCAGGCAGGCTGGCGGCAAACAGACCGCCGGGCTGCAAATGCCGGCGCACACAGCTCAAACAATCCTTCCGGGAGGTATGCCCCAGTGTGCTAAGCGTGTTGCACGGCACAATCACCAGTGGGAACTGCCTGCCAAGCGAAAATTTAGAGATATCTGCCAGGATCAAGAGCGGTCCGCTGCCAGAAACGGGCTGAAACTTCGATTTCAGATAGCGGAGCATGCCAGGGTCGTGGTCTATGCCTATCACAATGTATCCAGCGCGGGCAAGTGGAACTAGCACACGGCCCGTGCCACAGCCTAACTCGAGCACCGGGCTTTCTTGCCGGGCTGCTAAATTGAGCCAGAAAGGCAAGTCCTCCATCTGGCGGCTGTGATGGGCATGGTAAAGTTCTGGGAGCATGCTATTTGTATGCCGGCCTGAGCCTGCGCCTGATCATGCTTACCAATGATTGCACTTCGGGCACTTTTAACCCCAGCACCACCAACCCATACACCGCCCCGCCAACCAGCACCCCTCCGCCGCCCACCAGCCAAGCTTGGCGCTGGCCCATCAAGCCCAGCCATCCCAAGACAGCTAGCACCATGGCAACCGTTGCCAACACCGCCTGGACGGTACCCCTGAGCACCCTGCCCCCCTCCAGACCGCCCAATCGGCGGCGCATGAGCACCCACAGGCCGGCGGCTTCCAACCCGGTGGCAATGGAGTTCGCCAGGGCCAAACCACCGTGCGGCATCCAGCCGATGCGGGCGAACCAGCTGGATAGCAGCAGGCTGAGTGCGACATTCAACCCCATGGCGGCTGCCCCCACCAGTACGGGAGTCTTCGTGTCTTGCATGGAATAGAATGCCCTGGCCAGGATTTCCACCACGCAATGACCCACCAGGCCAGCGGCATACCATAACAACGCCCAGGATATCAGCCGGGTGGAGGCTGCGGTGAACCGACCGTACTGCAACAACAGGGCGGTGATGGGCTGCCTGAGCAGGACCAACCCGAGCGAGGCGGGGATGGCCAGTAGCAAGATGCCCCTCAGGCTGGCCGCCAGGGAAGCGCGCAGCTCACCCAACTTTCCGAGGGCATACTGACCCGAAAGGGTAGGCAATGCGGCAGTGGCCACCGACTGGGCGATAATGGCTTGCGGAAGCAGCATGAGGGTAAAGGCCCAGGTGATGGCGGTGACACTCCCCTCAGCCATGCGGGAGGCCAGGTTGGTGTTCACCCAGAAGTTCAGCTGCACCACAGCAGCGCCAAAGACGCGCGGTGCCATTAACAGACCCACCAGGCGCACATCCGCCATCTTCAAGCCCAGGGTGGGGATGTAGCTGCCCTTCAAGCCAACCAGGCTGGGTACCTGCAGCAGCAGGTGCAGGCAGGCGCCAATCATCACCCCCCAGGCCAGCCCGTAAATGCCCATGCGCGGGGTGAGGAACAGCACGCCAAAGATCATTCCCAGGCGATACATTGCAGGGGTGAGGGCGGGGATGAAGAACTTCTGGTGCGAGTTGAGGATGCCCATCACCAAACCGCTCACCCCGAAGATCACTGCCGAGGGCAGCATGATACGCATCAGGTTCACCGTCAGCGCTTCCTGGGCGGGGTCAGTGGCGAAGCCGGGAGCCAGCAGATAGTGCACCAACGGTTGGGCAAAGATAGCAGCCAGCACTGCAGCGGCGATCAAGATGATTAGCAGCAGGTTGGCGATGGCAGAAGCTAGCTTCCAGGCGGGGCTACGCTGACCCTTGGTGAGCAAGCCGGTAAAGGTGGGGATGAACGCCGAGCCCAAGGCGCCGCCTGCCATCAGGTTGAACAGGGTCTCCGAGACACGGTTGGCAGCCAGGAAGGCATCCATCTCGGGGGAGGTGCCAAAGGTGGTGGCATTGATCACCAGGCTGGCGAGGTTGGTGAGGTTGCTGAGCAGCAGGGCGATCATCACCTTGCCAGCCGAACGGGCGATCTGGCGGTTGGCGCTATCTTGGTTCAGGGTCACAGAATTAAATTATATCCTTTAATGGGCTGAAATTTACCATCCCACAGACTGGTACGCAGGGTACAATTATATATTCAATCAGCACAACAGAAATGGAGGGCAGGCAGATGAGCGTGAGCATGGTGGTAGGAGCACAATGGGGGGACGAAGCCAAGGGTAAAATTGTAGATTTACTCTCGCAGGATGCGGATATCACCGCCCGGTTCAACGGGGGGGATAATGCCGGACACACGGTAGTGAATAACTACGGCACCTTCAAGCTGCGCCTGGTGCCCAACGGCTTTGCCAACCCGAAGACAACCTGCATCATCGGCCCAGGGGTGGTGGTGAACCTGGCCACGTTAATCGGTGAGATCCGCACCATCCAGGAGGCCGGGATCGACATCACCGGGCGTTTATGGATCTCGCCGCGCTGCAATGTGATCATGCCCTACCACCCGCTGGTTGACACCATCTTCGAGAAAGCCAAGGGGAGCGCCAGCACAGGCACCACAGGTAGGGGAATCGGGCCGGTGTATGCCGATAAGGTGAGCTACAACGGCATCCGCCTGGCAGACCTGGCAAATGAGCAGGCCTTCCGCGAAAAACTGAAAATCCAGTTGAAGGTGAAAAATGCGCTGTTCGAAGCCTTCGAAATGGAATCTCTCGATGTAGAGACAATCCTACAAGAAAAGCTGGAGCAATATGCCCAATTACAACCCATGGTGCGCGAGTCATTTGGGCTTCTCCAGGCAAGCCTTAAGAATAAAGCTTCCATTGTCCTGGAAGGTGCACAAGGGGCGCTGCTGGATAATACCTGGGGCACTTACCCATACTGCACCGCCTCCACCACCATCTCGGGAGGGGTAAGTGCAGGGCTGGGCATCGCCCCGCGGTGGATCGAGCGCGTGGTGGGGGTGGCCAAGGCCTACACCACGCGGGTGGGCAATGGACCGATGCCAAGCGAGCTTAATGATGAAAATGGCCTGGTCTTGCGAAACGAAGGGCGTGAATTCGGGACAGTCACCGGCCGTCCACGCCGCTGCGGCTGGTTCGATGCCGACCTGGTGGCCTTCACTGCAAAACTCAACGGCTATTCCGAAATCGCCCTCACCAAGCTGGATGTGCTTGATACGCTGCCGAAGGTAAAAATTGGGGTAGGTTACCATCTGCGCATCCAAAAAGGCGCGCTTGCTCACTACTGGGATGGTGACGCCCGCTGGCTGGAGGATTGTGAGCCGGAGTACATTGAAATGGACGGTTGGATGCAGCCCACCACGCAGGCGCGGAAATTCGACGAGCTGCCGACACAGGCACAGGCCTATGTGCGCAAGATCGAGGAGCTGGTGGATACCCGGGTGAGGATGGTGTCAGTGGGGCCCGAACGCAATGCAACCATAACTGTTGGGGACTGATATCGTAACGGCAGCGGGTTACATCCGAAGTTTTACATTATCTTGATTCGACAGACAGCTTCCGCTTGTTACCCAGCTCTGCCAACAACATCTCAACGAGCAGCAAGAATATTGTGCCTGAATAGAGCCATTGGCCCCAGATCAAGATTAGCGAGTATTGTCTGGGAAGCAGCAGATAAAAGGCCTCTAACACAGCGAGTAGGATAAACAACGATATATGCAGCCGCGGCCACCCGGCACGGCGGCTCTTGAGGCGCAATAAAAGGCTGATGACAGGGGCGATAATCAGCAGCGTAATGACAAACCAGAGCAATAACAATCCAATTTCCCCCGCGCCGACAACACCTGGGTGTTCGTGATGTACCAGCGAATTCACAATATTTCCCAGATCGGCGAAAAGCCAAACCCCGTTAACAGGCCATCCGCAAAAATCTCCTTCAAGGCGAATGGTGGGAGGCTGGCATTCGAATCTTGCCGGAACGCTGAGCAGGTCGTAACCCCACGGCCCCGCCAATGCCAGGATGACCAGGAGTATCCCTGTAAAACGCAGAACCCTCCAAGGGGTGAAAAGCGATGCTATATCAAAGCTCCTTTATTCTATTTTGTAACAACCCCAGCCTCAAGAATGCCAGGAGATGGTTGACGATACTCATCCAAATCTCTACCAACTGGCAATTTGCAGCTCACCTGTGTACTCAGCGAGCAGATTAGGTCCCCTTACCAGCAGTAAAGTTTTTTTACTTGATGACAAAAACGGCATTAATCGCCTATTGACTAG
>CAYLPS010000151.1:0-6053 GCA_964385625.1 uncultured Anaerolineaceae bacterium
GCCTTGTTCAACCAGTGTTTTTTCATCAGCGTCAACGGCGTGGGGACCTGGGGGGGCGGGCGATCCACCATGATCGACCCGGATGGGCGCATCCTGCAGGAAGCCTCCACCAACCAGACCATCCTGACTGAGATGATCGACCTGGACCACTGTACGCGCACCCGCGAATTCGGCACGATTGGGCTGGCGCAGACGCTCAAGCAGCTGCGCGATTCAGACCACCATTTTCCCATCTACGAAGATGGCAAGCTGGCTAAAGGCAGCTTTGCCAAACTGGGTGTGCTTAAATATCACCGCCAATTGGAAGCGGGGACAGATCATAAATAATCATCGTGCCACCTGCGAACCCCCGCTGTTAACCTCCCCTGTCTGCTTCAGGGGAGGTTTCTTTTTGATGATGAGGATTTATTCGTCTTAAATATCCATCTCTCAGACCTAATCGGTTTTAAAAACCCGTCAGGTCTTGATCCTTTGAATCTCACATCGATCGATAACTTGCGAGGTCTTGACCAGGATAAGACATGGAAGGTTCCCCAGAGCAGATCGATGATCCTGGTGTCTCTGGGACGTCTATAATGACATGACCGGTCTCGTCCCAGCCAATGAAAAAATCCATCGATATCACTGGCCTGGCAGCTGGAGCGTGATGTTCCAGCTTTTCTAGCGCCAAATCATGGGCAGCCAAAAATAATGATGGATTGGCGCTGGCGGGATGATCACCACGCTGGTGGAAGCCTGCACCTCGCCGGCTTTATTACTGGCGGTGACTGTGGCAGTGTAAATCCCCGCTACCGCGTATATATGGCTCACCATTGAGTCACCGGCAGTGCTGCCGTCTCCCAAATCCCAGCTATAAACGACATTACTGCCCGAATCCACCGTGGCGGTCAAATGCGTGGTTTCACCCAAGAGTGTCGGGCTATCATTGATTGCCATCAGTCCCGTGATAGGTTCTTCGTAGACCTCCACCGCGGTGGTGGCCGTCTGGCTGCTGATGTCATTGCTGGCAGTGACGGTTGCCGTATAAATGCCAATCTCCGGATACGCGTGGCTCACCAGCCTGCCGGTCGTGGTGATGCCATCGCCGAGATCCCAACCATACAGCACATTGGTGCCCGAGATGATGGTAGCGGAAAGCACGCTGGTCTCTCCCAGGATGGTGGGGCCGTCATTGTGCGCTTCCAGCCCCGATATGGGCTCTTGCTGCGCGCCAATGATGTTGAATGGCCCGGGTGTCACAGCCTGCACCGTCTCAGTGGAAGTGGACAGGGTATAGCGGATGAAGGTCTGCTCGCTGGAAGGGGTACCGGACGGCAGCAACCACTGGTAGCGACCATTGTTGGGCAGGTCGTTGTTAATTGGCTGCCACGGGCCATCCGCACCATGCGTGGAGAGCTCCAGCGAGACCCTGCCCAGATCATCGCCCGGCACCGCGCTGATCCAATCGATAAAAATCACCGACCCGGCGTAATAAGTCTTATGCACTGCAGGAGCAACCGGCTTGATCTCCAGGCTGTCAGGCGTGGAGGCTTCATTATAAAAATGCATATGGTTCTGATAGTTCCACCCGTCCCCCTCTTCCGACACCAGCACGATATCCGGATAGCCGTTGTGGTCCGCATCGCCTCCGACCCTGAAGGCCTGCGCATACCCGTACGGTGGCGTACTGAAGCTGGCAGATTCCAGCCAGCCTCCCGCCCCGTCCCCCAGCCACACGCGACCTTGCCCAGTGCCAAAGGCAGCCACGTCGAGCTGCCCATCCATATCCATGTCTGCCAGCTGGACGACCTCATAAGGCCCGTTGGATGGCAGGGAACCAGACATGTTTTCCCATACACCCGGTGATTGCCACCTCCACACTTGCACCGCGCCGCTGTTCAACACCAACCCCAACTCATCCTGCCCGTCATGGTTGGTATCACCCAGCGCCACGCCAGACACATCTGCTGCGGCAGGTAGATTGCCCTGCTCGAGGCTGAACGAGCCATCGCCATCCCCCAGGTAAATGACTCCATAACTGTAAGTTGCGGCCAAGTCCATGTTGCCATCCCCATTCACATCACCAAAGGTGATCTGCTCGTTGCTGTTGCCGCCTATAGTCGTGCTCCATGATTGTTCCCAGCTGCCATCCATCTGGTTGAGATAGACGTGCACGCCGTTGCAGCAGCCAAAGGACACCGACCCCAGGTCGAGGTCGCCGTCGTGGTCCAGGTCGGCAAAATCGGTGCCGAACATGCCCCAGGATTCTCCATTGGTTGCCAGGCCATCGTCCCAGGGGGTCCAGCTCATGCCCGTGCCATCTCCCAGTGCCACTTCCAGCAACTGGTCGCCAAAATCCATACCGCTGTAATTATGGTGCATACCATAACCCACATCCACCAGCCCATCGTTGTTGGCATCTCCCAGGGCAATGCCTCCATACCCAAACTCTCCGTTTTGATAAACACTCCAGCCCCCCTGCCCATTCCCAAACCACACCATCACGCCATGCTCATCGGTATTCACATACGGCGATCCATGGTCACCGATAGAAAGCAGGTCAGGGTTGCCATCATCGTTAACATCGCCCATCTCCACTTCAATTGGGCCTCCATCCAGGTTGGGAGGCACCAGCCCATTGGATGATTCGACATAACTGAGAGTGGAAGGAGCTTGCGGTGCGGCTGAGACATCCCATGCTGTTGAGCTGCCCCCCACCAGGCAGGTGGAAGCAATCAGGATTAGTGTGTATATGATCCGCTGCATCATGCATCTCCTCGATATTTTGATGGCCTGGACTGCCCATCTTGGGATAGATTAATTCTACCTTTATGCCCCCTTTTACGCCACTATAAACCCGGCAAGTACAATTCGGACTTCTTTTATCTAATATTAATTCCGCGCATCTTGACAGGACATCACGGGCGTTTACAATATTACAATTAAGACAATAGTTGTCTGATTATCAAGAGCTTCATGAGTTACGTGGTGAGGCAAGCTAATGATATCAATTTCCATGAAGATCGAGTGCCAATATACCAGGGAACCATTACACAGTGATGGAGCAGCAAATCAGGAGGTGAACATGCGAAAAATCAAGTTTTCCATCCCCATCACCCTTGATGGATACATCGAAGGACCCCACCACAAGCTGGATTGGATGATCCCCGATGACGAGCTGCATGACTTCTACACCTCTATGCTAGGAAATGCTGACCTGATGCTGTATGGGCGGGTCACCTACCAGCTGATGCAGAATTACTGGCCCACCGCCCCCACTGACCCGCATGCAACGCCCGCCATGCACAGGTTTGCCAATGCCATCAACCCAATCCGCAAGCTGGTTTTTTCAAAAACCCTCAAGGAAACCGGCTGGAACGCTCAAATTGTCCACGCACTAAACACATCGGAGATAAACCAGCTGAAAAACCAGCCCGGCGCCGACATCCTTCTGGGCGGCGGGGCTAACCTTGCCCGGCAATTCATGCAGCAGGGCCTGGTGGATGAGTATCAACTGGTGTTGATGCCGGTGGTCATTGGGAGTGGGACAGCCCTGTTCCGGGATGTGACCGGCCTGCCTAAAATGGATTTTCAATGGAGCCGCACTTTCGCTTCAGGGGTAGTCGTCATATGTTACCGGCCGGATGGAAGACTGGCACCCAATGCCCAATGAGGTGCATGGGCACCAACCCCCCCCTTGTGGAATAAAGATAATCGAAAAGTTAACAGGAGAGACCGATATGATCAATACAGAGTTTCGAGCACCCCCACATTCCCTCGAGGTATTCATTAAGAAAATGTTCAATGCCCCGCGTGAGCTGGTCTTCAGAACGGTCATCGATCCCCTGCAAATCCCTAATTGGTGGGGGCACAGCCGCTTTACCACCCAGGTGATCAACATGATCGTCATGCGCGGTGGTACATGGCATTTCATCCAGAGGGGTAAGGACGGCAAGGAATATGGCTATCACGGGGTGTACCATGATGTGGTAATCCCCGAACGCCTGGTTTACACCAGCGAATATGATGGGATGCCAGGTCAGGTCACCCTCGAAACCGATGCCTTCGAAGAGCAGGATGGGAAAACGATCATCAACAGCACGGTGATTTTCCCTTCTGTGGAGGATCGCGACCAGAAACTGCAATGGGGAATGGAAGAGGGTGCCAATGCCATGACAACCCGCTTGAACGAGCTGTTGGAAAGGCAGCTTATGCATGAAAGGAGAGATTTTATGATGACAAAAAATGGAGATAATTCCGGTTGCATCACCATCACGCGCGTGTTCGATGCCCCACGTGAGCGCGTCTGGGAGCGCTGGACTGACCCCCACGAGTACATGTGCTGGTGGGGCCCAAGAGACTTCACATCGCCAGGCGCTGAGCTGGATGTGCGCGAGGGCGGAAAATTCCTGGTAGGCATGCGCGCTCCCGACGGTAAGCAGTATTGGGATACGGGCACTTACGAAGAGATCATCGAGAAAAAGCGCCTGGTATACCGCGATACGTTTGCTGACGAGCACGGTAATATCGTGCCCGCTTCGTACTACGGGATGGGACCCGATGAGCCGTTGGATATGGAAGTGGAGGTCAACCTGGATGAAGAAGGCGGGAAGACGCGCTTGACCCTGGAACATTGCGGCCTGCCGGAGGGGGATATGCTTGACAATGCCCGCCAGGGTTGGATGCAATCCCTCGATAAGCTGGAAGAATGCCTGGACTGAGCCATGTGCCGCAGCATTCATACCCTTTACAACATTGAGCAACCGGCCACCCAGGCAGAAATTCACGCCGCCGCATTGCAATTCGTGCGCAAGATCAGCGGTTTCACCACTCCCTCGCAAGCCAACACTGCAGCTTTCCTGGCTGCGGTGGGTGAGATCGAGGCCAGTGCTACGCGCCTGTTAGCCGGCTTGCGAACCAGGGCAGCTACGCAAAAGCCTGCCCCTGGTGATGCACCTGTCAGAGGTCGTACAACAGGTACTGGCCGGCAAAGCTCGATGGAATGACTGTATAAAAAAATCACCGGTAGCCCGGGTAAGCCAATGACATCAGCCTGCCTCCTACCGGTGATGGCGCACACGAAAATAAGATTAGAGGCTGATAGGATACAGCCACGAGATGAAGGGAGGAAATAGTGAGTAAAGTGGTTATGTTTAACCTGATATCCCTGGATTGGTATTTTGAAGGGCCCGCCAAATGGGACATCGGCTGGCACCAGGTGGATAAAGAATTCAATGATTTCGCCCTCCAGCAGCTCGAGCAGTCGAGTGGGCTGCTTTTCGGCAGGGTCACCTACCAGGGTATGGCGTCCTATTGGCCCACCACCGCGGCTAAGGAAGACGACCCGCGCATCGCTGAGAGAATGAATTCCGCGCCCAAGTACGTGTTCACCCATACCCTCGACCATGCCGAATGGAATAACACCCACATCATCAAGGGGGATGCGGCCAGCGAATTGGATAAAATCAAGCAGCAGCCTGGTGACGACCTGCTTCTGATGGGCAGTGCCAACCTGGCTGAGACATTCATAAATAATAACCTGATCGATGAATATCGCCTGATGGTTATCCCGGTAGTACTGGGTCAGGGTAACGCAGTATTCAAGGTCGTCGAGGGGATGTTCAAGCTTAAACTGCTTGACACCCGGTCATTTGCCAACGGCAACCTGCTGCTGTATTACTCACCAGACGGAGGGTGATAAGGCAATTACCCCTCGTCAGAGCACGGCTCGGCATATTTTTGTAGATGCACGGCATGCCGTGCCCCAACCAGATTGAAGCGGGTGACCGGCTGATATTGGTTATAATTACCAGGATATACTGGTTTTCCTCTCATGCCCACTCTCCGTGTGAAATTTCACTGTGCCATTAAATCAGTTATTTTTTCTCTGGGATTAGTTCTCGCCTTGCTGCTCTCCGCCTGCACGCAAGCCACCAGCCTGCACACCCTCCAGGCAAGCTCGACGCCAACCAGCACATTCACGCTGCAACCCTCCCCCACCACCTCCCCAACCGCCACTGCCTCACCCAGCCGCACACCACCGCCTTCCATCACTCCCAAGCCAACCCTCACCC
>CAYLPS010000152.1:0-5989 GCA_964385625.1 uncultured Anaerolineaceae bacterium
TGACCTGAAGATTGCAAGTTTGGTTCCATCTTATTCATTATGACTGACTACTTAGCAACCTATCAGAGTGTTGAGCAGGGTTTTTTGCAGATCGCGGTATACTCTGCTAACGTGAGAGGGCGAATCTCATAAACATGAAAGATAAAAAGCTAACTACCATCGTCATCTTTGGCGCCACCGGGGACCTCACCTGGCGTAAGCTGGTGCCTGCTTTATATAATAATTACATAAAGGGGCGCATGCCTCACTGCGGTGAGATCATAGGCTATGCTCGCCGCCCATTTACCAACGAAACCTTCCGCCAGCGCCTGCAAGAAGGTGTGAAAACCTTTAGCCCGGAGAGTTATAACGAAGCACGCTGGGCAGATTTTTCTACCAAGCTGGTCTATTTCAAAGGCAACCTGGATGTGCCCGAAGATTTTACCCGCCTGGCAGAGTTCCTGTCTCAGCGTGAGGGTAAACCGTCCGATCGTCTGTATTACCTGGCCACCGCCCCCGAACACTACATCCCCGTGGTAAACTGCCTGGGGCAGGCGAACCTGGCCGTCCAATCCGAAGGCTGGCGCCGAATCATCGTCGAGAAACCCTTCGGCAGGGACCTCGCATCAGCGCAGGAGCTCAACCAGGTGCTGCATTCCGTTTTTGACGAAAGCCAGGTGTACCGCATCGACCATTACCTGGGGAAGGAAACCGCCCAAAATATCCTGTTTTTCCGCTTTGCCAACACCATCTTCGAGCCCATCTGGAACCGTCGGTACGTGGATAATATCCAAATTACCGTGGCCGAAACCGTGGATATCGAGCATCGCGCAGGGTATTACGACAATGTGGGTGTGCTGCGCGATATGTTCCAGAACCACCTGCTGCAATTGCTGTCCCTGGTGGCTATGGAACCGCCGGCTTCGTTTGAAGCAGACGCGGTGCGCAATGAAACCTTCAAGCTACTTTCGTCCATTCGCCCCATATCGCTTAAGGATACCGTGCGCGCCCAGTACGAGGGTTACGAACAATCTGAAGGCGTCAGCCCCAATAACCATACCCCCACCTTCGCCGTGGTCAAACTATATATCGATAACTGGCGCTGGAAGGGCGTTCCTTTCTACCTGCGCAGCGGTAAGAGCCTGGCGCAAAAGACCTCCCAGGTCATTGTGGAGTTCCAGCGACCGCCGCACTTGATGTTCCACTTGCCCGACGAAGGCAAGTTCATCCCCAACGTGCTGTCCCTGTGCATCCAGCCGGATGAAGGCATCCACCTAACATTTGAGGCCAAGGTGCCTGACGCCGACCAGGATATGCAGCCGGTGGATATGGAATTCCTTTACCGCGATTCATTTACAGGTGTTCTGCCCGATGCATATGAAAAGCTGCTCTTGGAGGCATTGCAGGGTGATGCGTCTCTATTCACCCGTTCAGATGGCATCGAAGCTGCCTGGAAATTGATTGACACCATCGCCAGTGGTTGGGAAGAGCACAATATTCCCGAGCTGGCCCTCTACCGGCGGGGCAGCTGGGGACCTTCTGAAGCCCAGGCGCTGATCGCCCATGATGGTAGGAGTTGGAGGTTGGGCTGTGTGGGCAAGTAATGTTTTCACCCGAGTGAGTTGACCATTACGATTCAGTCTGATACACTCTAGATATGTCACAGTCTCTATACAGAAAATGGCGCCCCATCACCTGGGAAAAGGTCATTGGCCAGGAGCACGTCGTCCAAACTCTACGCAACGCCGTCACAGCCGGCCGGGTGGCACACGCCTACCTGTTTGCCGGGCCGCGCGGCACCGGTAAAACCAGCACAGCCCGTATCCTGGCTAAGGCAGTCAACTGCCTGGATGAGGACCTGGCTAAACGTCCCTGCAATGCCTGTGAGCATTGCCGTGCCGTGAACGAGGGGCGTTTCCTTGACCTGATCGAGATCGATGCTGCCTCCAACACCAGCGTGGAGGATGTGCGCGACCTGCGCGACCGTATCAATTTTTCACCCAACCGGGGGCGCTACAAGGTGTATATCATAGATGAAGTGCACATGCTTTCCACAGCCGCTTTCAATGCTTTGCTCAAGACCCTCGAAGAGCCGCCCCCGCATGCCATCTTCATCCTGGCTACCACCGAAGTACATAAAATCCCCGCCACTGTGCTTTCGCGCTGCCAGCGGCACGAATTCCGCCGCATACCAGTGACAGAGATTGTCGATACCCTCCAGAAACTCGCCGATGAAGAGAAAATCAAAACGGAGCCCGAAGCTCTCAGCCTGGTGGCCCGCCAGGCCACCGGGTCGATGCGCGACGCCATCTCCCTGCTCGACCAGCTCGCTTCAGCAGGTGATAGGGTCACTCTCCGGCTGGCACAGGATGTGCTGGGCACCGCCACAAACCAGGTAGTGTTCGAGATTATCGAGGCCATGCTCGGCCGTCAATCTGCTGCCGGATTGGAAGCTATTCACCGCAGCCTTGATGCCGGTGCCGACCCCCGCCAGTTTGCCCGGCAAATTGTGGATTACCTGCGCAACCTGCTTTTGGTTGCCATGGGCAATGCTGCCCAGGTGGATGCTACGGCAGAAGTGCGCTCACAGATGGCTCGCCACGCCCAGGCCTTACCAGTGAATGAGCTTCTCAGGGTGATCCAGCTCTATAACCAGGCCGCCACCGACCTGCGCAGCAGCTGGCAACCTGCCCTGCCCCTCGAAATGGCTTTCGTCGAAGCAATTTCACCAAGTAACGCTGCTCAAAGCCAGCCGCCAGCCCAGCTTCCCAACCCTCCCACGGGAACCTCTGGACCTGAAAAGGCTGAAACGCTCGCCAGTCCGGTTACCATGAAAGATCCCAAGGCTGAGCCCAGGTCTTCAGAGGATACGACCCCTGAAGATGCCATTACCAACCGGCAGCTGGACAGCAGCTGGAACCTGGTGCTAGCGCAGTTAAAAAACCAGGACTCCAGCCTGACCGCCCTGGTGAATTCTGCAAAATCTCGCCTGCTCAAGGGGAGTACACTTACCCTTGGTATGAGCAGCGACGTGCTAAAACAGAGATTGGAAGACCCTGCCAACATCGAGCTATTCCAAAAGATGTTGAAGCAGGTCATGGGCAGGGATATCTTTGTCCAGGTTGTTTTAACCTCTGCCACCCGCAGCATGCCTCCCGCCGAAGTGGACCATGATGGCATGGTTGCTTCAGCTTTACGTGACCTGGGTGGCGAGATCGTCGACATTCAATAACCTCAGGAGTGAAAAATGCCTAAATACCGTCCGAACTTTCCCCAGAAAGGGGGACAAAAAGGTGGGCAGATGGGGATGATGCAGCAGCTGCAAAAGCTACAGGAACAGCTGGCCCAGGCCCAGGAGCAGCTGGCCCAGGAAACCGTGGAATATTCCGCTGGTGGGGGGGCGATTAAAGTGATGATGACTGGCGACCAGAAATGCCAGTCAGTGACCATTGACCCAGAATTATTGAAAGACGCAGACGTCGAGATGCTGCAGGACCTGGTGCTGACCGCCATCAATGGTGCCCTGGATGCCTCCCGCAACCTGGCCTCCGAGAGGTTGGGTCCGTTGGCAGGCGGGCTGCCTTTCTAACCGCTCGAAGGGGATGTGCATGATCCTGCCCAAGCCCATCCAGGACCTGATCGACGCGTTTTCACGCCTGCCCGGCATCGGCCCGAAGACTGCCTCGCGGCTGACGTTCTACTTGCTGAATGCCTCAGACGAGCTGGCCGAAGGGCTTTCGCAGGCGTTGCATGACCTGAAAGCCAACACCGTCGATTGCCCCACCTGTTATAACGTCACCAGCGCCGGGCGCACAGAGTGCGAGATATGCGCCAGCCCAGAGCGCGACCCGAGCATTGTTTGCGTAGTGGAAGAACCCCTGGATGTGCTGGCCATGGAGCGCACCGGAGGCTATACCGGCAGGTATCATGTGCTACGCGGCGTGCTTTCACCTATCGAGGGGGTAGGCCCGGAAGATTTGACCATGCGCCAGCTATTCGAGCGGGTGAGGGCGGGGGGCATCAAGGAGCTGATCCTGGCCACTAACCCCAGCATGGAGGGGGATGCCACGGCCATGTACATCCAGCAGCAAATCAAGGATTCTGGGGTAAAGGTGACCCGCCTGGCGAGGGGATTGCCGATTGGGGGTGACTTGGAATATGCCGATCAGACCACCCTGCTGCGCGCCCTGATGGGCCGGCAGGAGATGGGGTAAACCCTTCATTAACCCTTCTGGGTTTATAATCATCTAATCGTCGTCCCCGTTTTTTTATCTCAGCCAGTAAAAAAGGAGGCTAACCATGTCAATCCAACCTGGTGTTGAAACGCGCCCTTTCCGTTCACAGGTGCTCAACCAGGACCTCTTGTTATTTATCAAGCTTCCCTGGACCTATGAGCAGGGCGATAAAACGTACCCCGTCCTGTTCACCCTGGATGCGAACCGCCATTTCCTTATGTTTTCCACTGCTTCGTTGATCTTTGAAACTCCCGGGATGAACACGCAGGAAATCGTCATCGTCGGCATTGGATACAGTCTCGATGACGACCGGTTACGCGGCCTGGCGCAGTATGGATTGTGGAGAACTCGTGACCTTACGCCGGTGCGAAGAGAAGATGTTGAGCAGAATTGGGCCAAGAATCTGGCCCGGATTCGGCCAGGCGAGAGTATAGAAGTTAAAACTGGAGCTGCTCAACAGTTTCTCACCTCGATACGAGAAGAGATCATTCCTTTCATCGAGGCAAATTATCGTGTTCAGGCGAATGATCGGGGCCTTGCCGGGTATTCATATGGAGGTCTCTTCACGCTCTACACGCTCTTCGCCTCACCTCAATTCTTTTCACGCTGCTTTGCTGGCAGTCCATCGATGTGGGATATAGTATTTGAGTATGAGAAGAATTATGCCTCGACACACCAAGATTTGCCCATTAAGTTATTCCTGACTGCAGGCGGTCGTGAAAAGGAGGTGTGTGAGGGAATCGAAAAAATGGTTCAGAATTTGCGTTCCAGGAGTTATCCTGGCTTAGAGCTGAGCAGCCATGTTTTTACAGGTGAGGGACATCTATCGGGTGCCGGCGCCGCCATTGGTAGGGCGTTGGCGGTCCTGTATTACCCGGAGATTTTGGAACACTGAAGCAGGTAGATTGGGTCGGTAATGGTTATTTTCTATCCGAAACCCATGGTATCCGATCATTGCGAAAACCCAACTGTCACACACTTTTTTCTACACCATAGATCTCTTAAAATATCCAAAAATTTCCCCAAAAAAGAAATGTCTCTGTCAAGCCATTGTAAAAATGCCCCTGCCAACCCTATGTAAAAATGTGAGGGCGGCCTCTTGACACCCAGATGTTATCCGGTATAATTAAACTCCACTATTAAGTGGGATTGTTCTCGCCGAAGTGGGGCAGAACACTAACAACCGAGCGCAGACGCCAATGCGTCAGAGACTAAAGTGCGCACACTTCACAGTCTGACGTGCCGATGTTAAGTTTAACATCGGCAATTTAGTCTCTAGATGGCCTTGACAGGCTCATGGGGCGGTGATAAAATCCTGCCCGCTCGATTGAAGGAACCTTAACAACTGAAGAGTGATAGGAAATCAGCCAGTCGTTATAACGACAAAAACGCAGACTTTATGCATCAGCATAAAACGCATCGCAAGATGCATAATTTTTTTGCGGAGAGTTTGATCCTGGCTCAGGATAAACGCTGGCGGCGTGCCTAATACATGCAAGTCGAACGAGGAGTCCTTGTAGTAATACGGGGATTTCCTAGTGGCGAATGGGTGAGTAACGCGTTGGTGACCTACCCCGAAGTGAGGAATAACTCCGGGAAACTGGAGCTAATGCCTCATGTGGTTACCAGGGTTAGAGGCCTGGTATCTGAAGGAGCAATCCGCTTCGGGAGGGACCTGCGTCCCATCAGCTCGTTGGTAGGGTAACGGCCTACCAAGGCTACGACGGGTAGGGGGCCTGAGAGGGTGGCCCCCCACACTGGCACTGAAACACGGG
>CAYLPS010000153.1:0-5947 GCA_964385625.1 uncultured Anaerolineaceae bacterium
CCCCTAACCCAACCCTGGCGCCCCTGCTCACCCCAGGCGGACCTGCCGGGGCAACAGCCACTTTCGCACCCAGCGGCCCATCCACCGAGCTGCTGCTCGACCGCCCGACCTACGCCCAGCTAGCCAGGCCCGAGAAGCTCATCTCGCTGCAATACGACCCGGCAGTGTGGCAGCTGGGCTCGTACTACCCCAGCTCCTACATGGGCTACGCGCTGACCAGCCGGGCCATTTATGGCTGCAAGCTGGAACCCTCGGTGAGCAAGGAGGCGGAAGGCTACCTGGTGGAGCAGTACAGACGCACCTTTGGCTCCACCAGCTACCAGGTGGCGCGCATCAGCCAGGCAGGAGAGCTGCTGTTTGCCAATTACTGCACTGGCGATGGGCAGAATGAGACCTGCTACCAGGTGACCCCCGGTGATGACCACGAAGCCTGTATCGCCGCTGCAGAAGAAGTGCTGGCGAGCTACACGCTGCTGCCCAACCCGTTCTTCACCAGCCTGGAGGACGCACCCAACCGCTGGGTGTGCCAGGATGCAGCCGGCAGAGTGGGGCTGTGCCTCATCTCGTATTCGGTGCCGCTGAACGCGCTGGCATTCACCTCCACCGGGCAGGCCTGGGCGGTGGGTGATGACGGTATCATCTTCGAGCGCCTTGGCCAGAGCTGGCAGCAGGAGAGCTCACCTGCCACGCACCCTCTCTACGGTCTCAGCTTCTCAGGCGCCTCGGACGGCTGGGCAGTTGGTGATGGGGGTGAGGTGCTGCAATGGGATGGCAGCAACTGGACGGAGACTCTGCCATACTACGCTCCAGGTGAAGCGCCGGGCGGTGGGACGCAGGTGCTGTACGCGGTGGACAGCCGCGCCCGCGACGATACCTGGATGGTGGGGGTGCAGAAAGGCATCGATGGCAAGAGCAGCCCGTTGGTGCTGCACTGGGATGGAAAGCAGCTCGTGGAGCAAACGAAGCTCCCCGAAGTGAACGGCGGCCTGAAGGACGTGCTGGCGGTGGGCAAAGATGACGTGTACGCTGCCGGCGGCTCAGACCTGGGAGCCATTATCATGCACTGGGACGGAGCAGAATGGTCTGACACGCTGCTACCCGGCGCAGACGTGGTGTACAGCCTTAGCCGGGCGCCGGACGGCACGTTATGGGCGGGGGGTATCGAAGTGGCGCGCGACCAGACGGATACCCGCGGGGCGCTTTTCCATTGGGACGGCACGCAGTGGCAGCGCCTGGCTACCCCACCCCTCACCGGCGGCATCTACGCCCTGGCTTCATTGACCGACGGGCGAGTGGTGCTGGGCGGAGATTTCACAGCCCTGCGCAGGGGCCTGGAGTGGCAGCCCATCCGCGCTGATATCGCTGGCTACGGCTGGATCATGGACATCGAGCAGGACGCGCAGGGCCAGGTGTGGGCGCTCACCCACTCGGGGAATATCCTTGAGCTAGGAAAATAAGACTGACGGACTGGTATGAACGAGTAAACCACATAAGGAGGGCTTCCAGACCAGGCAGTCCCTCTAGCGGTGGTGACCCGACGGTGATGGGGTGGCTATGCGGGTGCTGAATAACTCGGCACCCAGCTTATAGCCCACGGCTTCAAGGCGCGGTGAGAACATCGGGCGGATGCCCGTGGGATGGAAATTGCCCACCACATCCCCTTCCGGTGATACACCGGTCTGCTCGAACTTGAAGATATCGGTCATCACGATCGTGTCGCCTTCCATGCCGCACACCTCCGAGATGGCGGTGATCTTGCGTGGGCCGTTTTTCAGGCGCGACTGGTGCACAATGAGGTCAACGGCCGAGGCGATTTGCTGGCGGATCACCTTGAGCGGCAGCTCCATGCCGGCCATCAGCACCATGGTTTCCAGGCGCGAAAGGGCATCGCGCGGCGAGTTGGCGTGCAGGGTGGTGAGCGAGCCGTCGTGACCGGTGTTCATGGCCTGCAGCATATCCAGCGCCTCGCCGCCGCGGCACTCACCCACGATGATGCGGTCGGGGCGCATGCGCAGGGCATTGCGCACCATGTCGCGGATGGTCACCTCGCCACGCCCGTCGATGTTAGGCGGACGGGCTTCCATGCGCACCACGTGTTTCTGGGCCAGGCGCAGCTCGGCCGAATCCTCGATGGTGACCACGCGCTCGTTTTCGGGGATGAAGCCGGAGAGCACATTCAGCAGCGTGGTCTTGCCCGAGCCAGTGCCGCCCGAAACGACGATATTCAGCCTGCCCTGCACGCAGGCGCACAGGAAATCGGCCATCGTGCGGGTGAGGGTGCCAAATTCCAGCAGCTGGTCGTCGGTGAGCTTATCTTTGGTGAACTTGCGGATGGTGAGGTTGGGCCCATCGATGGCCACTGGCGGAATCACCGCGTTGACCCGCGAGCCATCGGGCAGGCGAGCGTCCACCATAGGCGAGTCGGCATCCACGCGACGGCCGAGAGGTGAGATGATGCGGTCGATGATGCGCATCACGTGATCGTCGTCCTCGAAGGTGACATTGGTCTCCATCAGCTTGCCTTGGCGCTCGATGTACACCTGCTTGGGGCGATTGACCATCACCTCGCTGATCTCGGACTCTTCCAGCAGTGTCTGGATGGGGCCATAGCCCACCATGTCGTCCAGGATTTCCTGGAATAGCTGCTTGCGCAGGTCTTCGGGCAGCCTGACCCCCGTTTGCTCGTAGACCTTGGTGATCTCTTCTTGCAAGGCAGCATTTCTTTCATTCATGTCCGCTGCCACCAGGTTGAACTCGCGCGAGATGGTAGTGACCATATAGGTTTTTAATTTCACCATGTTCGGGTCGTGCAAGCGGCGGTCGGGGAACAACGGTGATTTATCCATGCTCAGGCTCCTGCCCGGGGGGTTTCGGCTTGCCATCCTCGATCGGCATCAGCCAGACGATGTGCTGGCGGTTGATGGCCAGGAAATCGCTGATGAATAAGAGCTCGCCAGCCGGACTGAAAATTTCGGCATTCGTGACAGCCAGGAACATGGTCTCATTGTTGAGCTCATCGCTCAGCCGCTCGCCCCGCCGGACGTGCACGTAACCGCGCACGCGATAGTCCTCCGTCTGGATATGGGCAATGACCTTGTCTTTGGTGACGACCTCGGTGAAGTACTTGCCCTTTTCATCATATTCGAGCATGATGGCTACCCTCCTTTTTCCTGGATTGCCTCGAACCTTCCACCCGGCTCAACGCCACCGGCTGGTATGGCTTGCTGCTTGACGGGCGACCAGCTTCAGGTGCTACACCCATCGAAGAAGAATCCCATACGCTGCAGCGCTCACGATCATGCGCTGCTGACAACTCTATCCTTGCATGAAGAGTGCCAGAATCCAATTTTTCAACCGCTAAATTGGCATGAATATTGTACATATCTTCACAAAATTATGTGCGGCACCTATCGATGAGGCACAACAGGTGTTCGATGGTTGGCAGTGGTAATAACTGGGAGACATGGGTCCAGACTGATAAAACTGTCAGATTAATAAACCTTTGCAAAAAAGAAAGCAATGTATATTGACTATTACATGAATTATGCTATTATTTATGCGTTTATCCGTTCTCGTAAAGACCAGAAAGGAGGGAAAATGCCCTCTCCGGCAAACCTACCGCGCAATCGCAACCCAAACCTAGCCGGGCGATGGCTTATCGATTGATAAAAATTATAAAATGAAATACCCATAAGTGCACCTTGCATTCTTGTAAGTTGTTAAAATACTGAGACCGGTGGTTCTACGCCACCATTTCAGGATAAATGATATGAGAAGTTGATTGCATGAAACACAATAAATCTATTTATCACGTGGTCCTAGTGGTCACGATGGTGCTGATGGTGATGGTGTTGCCAACACCGGCAGCCATGGCATTCAGCGACGGACCAAGCAACCCAAGCCAGGGCGCCAATGTAGACCTGAACGAAGGCATGGACTGGCAGGACCCGGGTGAAATCGTGTCTCCCGGGGAGCCTTATGCCACCGCCACGCTCACCCAGGGGAGCCTGTACTCCGATTACCTGCAAGGAACAGACTACGGCTTCGTGATCCCGGATGACGTTACCATCACGGGCATCGAGGTGGCAGTGAACCGCCGGGTGATAACTCACAATGCGAATATCATGGATTATGAGTTGCGGCTGCTGAAAGACGGCACAGTGACCGGTGAAAATAAAGCCAGCGATGTCACCTGGCCCACCAGCTTCACCGTGGAGACCTACGGTGGTCCAACCGACCTGTGGGGCGCCGACTGGACGCCGGCGGATATCAATTCGCCCTATTTCGGCGCGTCGCTGGCAGCCTACCGAGATAACAACGGCAGCAACGACCGCAAGGCAGGGGTGGATTCCATGCAGGTTACCGTGTACTATAAAATATCCGCCAGCAGCGAGGTGGTTTGCGGAGATGGCATGCCAGTGGCTTACGGTGATACCACAACCTGCATGGTCAGCGTCACCAGCCAGGCGGGCGAGCTGACCCCCACCGGCAGCGTGGATTGGAGCACGGACGTCAACGGCATCTTCGACCCCGGCAGCTGCACGCTGGAGGGTGAGGATGGCACTGCTACCTGCCAGGTGAGCTATACTCCACACGCGGTGGGCAGCGGGGAGCACCTGATCGGTGCAGCCTACAGCGGGGATGAGAACTTCGCACCCGTAAGCGCATCTGAGCCGCTGACCGTGACCCTGCGACCAATAACGGTAAGCGCCGATGCACAAACCAAGACCTACGGCGACCCCGACCCATTGCTCACCTACCAAATCACCCAGGGCAGCCTGGTGTTCAGCGACACGTTCACCGGAACGCTGAGCCGAGTCGATGGGGAAGATGCCGGCGAGTATGAGATCTTGCAGGGCAGCCTGGCGCTGCCGGCTGATTACGAGCTGAGCTATGTGAGCGCCTTGCTGACCATCGAAAAGGCCCAGCCCACGTGCGAGGTGACGCCTTACGACGTGGAGTACGACGGCAACGTCCACACTGCCACCGGCAGCTGCACGGGGATTTACGGCGAGGAACTGGCCGGCCTGGACCTGAGCGGCACCAGCCACGTGGACGCCGGCACATACACCGACACATGGACGTTCACCGACCAGACGGGCAACTACGTTGACACCGAAGGCACGGTGGTGGACATCATCAGCCCGGCCGAGCCGCTATGCAGCGTGACACCCTATGACCTGACCTACGACACCCAGCCCCACACCGCCGAAGGCGCCTGCCTGGGGTTGGATGGCCAGCCGCTGGAGGGGCTCGATCTATCGGGTACCACGCACACGGATGCCGGAAGCTACGTTGACGAGTGGGTGTTCAGCGACCCGACTGGCAATTACAGCGATATGAACGGCAGCGTGACGGATCACATCGCCAGGGCAGAGGCCACCTGCATGGTGACCGGCTACACCCTGGAATATGACCGCCAGGCGCACACTGCCAGCGGGAGCTGCACGGGCGTTGCGGGTGAAGAGCTGGAAGGCCTGGAGCTGAGCGGCACCACCCACACCGAAATCGGCAGCTACGCCGATGACCCCTGGACATTCACCGACAGCAATGGTAACTATAACGAGCAGGCCGGCACGGTGGACGACGAGATCACGCTGCGCTTCATCACTGTTACTGCCGATATGCTGAGCAAACCCTACGGCCAGCCGGACCCCGAGCTCACCTACCAGGTGACTTCAGGCTCGCTGCTGGAGGGTGATGCATTCAGCGGTGAGCTTTCACGCCAGCCCGGCGAGAGGGTGGGCAGCTACGCCATCCTGCTTGGGACGCTATCCCTGCCCGATTATTACCAGCTGGGGTTCCAGGGGGCGGATTTCAATATCACGGGCAGCATCTTCCTGTTCCCCATGATGCTTAATAATGGTTTTTGACATGCGCTGAATCATGGGCAGCGGCTGACTCAAAAGCAATAGAGTCAGTCTGGAAAAGATAAAAACAAAAAAAG
>CAYLPS010000154.1:0-5910 GCA_964385625.1 uncultured Anaerolineaceae bacterium
CTGGGTGGCACGGAAACCTGCTGACGAACGCCCGCCTTTCACAGCGATGATGGGCTTTTTTCTCCCCACACGACGAGCGATGCGGGAAAATTTCCTCGGGTTGCCGAAAGACTCGAGGTATAGAAGGATCAAATTGGTGTTTTCATCACTCTCCCAGTATTGGATGAGATCGTTGCCGGAGATGTCGGCCTTATTCCCTACAGAGACGAAAGTTGACATCCCAAGCCCCAGCTTGCTGGCGTAGTCGATAATGGCAATCCCAAGCGCACCGGATTGGGTGAGGAAGCCTATTTTTCCCGGTATGGGCTTATAGGGTGCAAATTGTCCATTGAGGCTGATCGCGGGGGCGGTATTAACGATCCCCATACAGTTCGGTCCGATGAGGCGCATGCCGGATTCACGGCAAATTTCCACCAGCTGCTGCTGGAGGCCAGCCCCTGCCTCACTCACCTCGGCGAAGCCAGCAGAGATGACCACGATTGCGCCCACCTCCTTTTGGGCACATTCTCTGGCGACCGGCAGCACTGAGGAAGCAGGCACAACGATGAAAGCCAGATCGACCGGACCCGGGCACTCGAGTACAGAGGGGTAGGCTGCTACCGATTGGACGAATTCTGAATTCGGATTAACGGGATATACCGGCCCCTGAAAGCCTGCCTCGAGGATATTTCTAAATAGCTCAGCGCTGATCGTGCCCCGCTGGCGCGAAGCACCAATGACTGCAATCGCTCGCGGCCGAAAAAATTTACCCATTGCAGCCACAGCAGCCGCTGAATCGCGCTGGTCGAAGTGTTCCAATGCCTCGGGAAGCAGGGAGGCAGGAAATGTAACTCGTATGAAGCCTGGCTCGCTTTTCAGGATGGTGGGAAATCCTATCTCGCGCAACACCTTCAGCATGCGGGCGTTTTCTGTGGCCACATGCGCCTCAAATTCGGAAATCCCTTCCGCAACGGCAGCCTGGGCAAGCTGGCCGAGAAGTATCGTGCCCAGGCCTTTTTCCTGAAACTCATCCGCAACCACCACAGCTGGCTCAGCTTGATGAGGTTGGATTTTGGTATAAATCGCGTGCCCAATTACCATGTCTTCTCGTAGCGCCAGAAGGGCGAATTGCCCATCGCCTGGGATGAGCCACCTGAGTGCATCTTCTGGTTTAATGGGACGGAGGAAGCGCAGATATATCGTATCGGATGAGAGGCTGGTGATAAAATGCTCTAAAAGAATGCTATCATCCGAGCATACTGGTCGCACATGGGCGAGTGAACCATCTCTCAATACAATATCGGTCTCAAACCGGTGCACCACCAGCGGTCTCCCCGTTTCGTTCAAAAAGCTGCGGGCTTTCTGGCTGTGATTCCAGGATGACACGGTGCTTCATCAAATCAATTTGCCGGATGGTAGCTGGCACTACCTGCACCGGCTCGAAAAGAGCGATCAAGCGGATGCCCTCGGGAACGGGTTCTACCATCAAGACGTCCCTCATGATCACTTCTCCGTTGAGATAAACAGTTGCCTGGCACATTATTCACGCTCCTGCCTGAAAAGGGGTTCCAGCTCTGCAAGGGAAACAAGCTCAAGCACTCTATCGGTGATCTGTTCGAAGGCCGTGCTATGATAAGACTCGATGGCGCCTTCATCGCACAAAACCGAGAATTGCGGGTCGAGGGGAAGATGCCCAAGTAAGCTTGTCCCAATCAATGTTGCAGTGTTTGTGGCGCGGCTGGGGCCGAATAGCTCGATGATCGCCCCGCATTGGGGGCAGACAATAGATCTCATATTTTCCACCAGGCCGATCAACCTCACACCCATACGCGCGGCCATGTTGGCGGCTTTGCGTACCACCATGCCCGCCAGGTCTTGAGGCGAAGTAACCAGCAGGATACTGTCCAGCGGCAAGGACTGCATGACGGTCAAGGAGGCATCTGATGTGCCGGGTGGCAAATCCACGACAAGAATGTCAAGGTCACCCCAGGCGATGTCGCTCCAGAACTGCTGGATCGCACGGCTGATCAGAGGGCCACGCCAAATCACTGGCTGGTCTTCATCTGCAAGCAGGAAGTTGACCGACATCAGCTTGATCCCCTGGCGAGATTCGATGGGCTGGATTCCCTCAGGCCCAGCTTCAGGAGACTGGTGGACGCCAAACATCTTGGGGATGCTCGGGCCGGTGATATCGGCGTCGAGGATGCCAACCTCGACGCCTCGCTTTCTTAGCGAGCAAGCCAACAGTCCCGCCACTGATGACTTCCCTACGCCACCCTTGCCGCTCATCACCGCCAGCACCCGGCCAATGTGCACCCCGGCTTTCGGTGCCACTTTCAATTCACCCTTGGCCGCAGATTGAAAAGCTGTCTTTTGGGCATCATCCATCTCTAATAGCTGGATTTCCACCCTGAGGCCATTAGCGATTCGAGCCACTGCCTGGCGGACCGAGTCAACCAGCTGTTGCTTAATTGGAACATTCAGCGCAGGCAAAGCTACCATGACTTGAATTTCTGCTTTTTCAATGATCACTTCGTGGATCATGCCCAACTCCACCAGGTTACGGCCCTGGATCTCCGGATGCCTGACCTGGCTTAAAACCTGAAAAACTTCTGATCTTGACACGCGATAGGTCATTTTTCTATCTCCAATAATCTAATTGATCTCTATTAATTTCATAAGCAATCTCTATGGTCCCTAATTTCGAGAGGGGGTATCGCATTCCCAGATTCCATAAATTGAGTGAGGCAGAGTTACCCGTATAAAAAGAATAGCGTTACGCCCACATTTAGGACAATGTTCAGATCTTTCATCATTCTTCTTCGTGGAACAAACCGTCCAGGTGTGGCTACATGCAAGGCAGGATAAAATCCAATTGATCATCGTCTTCACCTAGTTATCGTCACCTTTCAACCATTCCCTTTATCCTTTCAATAAAACAATAATGACTGCCACCAGAATGCCAACGGCCATGGCGATGAGTGAATACTTATTGTTCTCTCGCTCGACTGCTGGAAGCAGGTGGGAGGCACCCACGTATACCAACGCTCCTGCGGAAAAAGCCAGCATGGCTCCCAGGGTTGGGCGAGCAATACTTACTATGAAAGGATAGGAGACCAATGCCCCCAGTGGGGTGGAGATGGCAGCCGCCAGAAAGGCGTATCCTACCGATTTTTTCTTCTTGAAACCGCTGCGCTCGAGAAGCAGGAAGGTGACAATGCCCTCTGGAAACTCGTGCAGGACCATGCCAATAGCTGCCAGGGCTCCGGTGAAGATACTTACATTGAATGTCACAGAGTAAACCACGCCATCCAGGAAGGAATGCAGGCCTATACCCATCATCGGGATGATACCCAGGCTGATGTCAGGGTAATCATACTCGTGACAGACGTATGCCTTCAGGAAACGATTGAACAGGTAAAGCGCCACGAATCCGATTAATAGATAAATAGGCGCCGAAGGATTCATCGCAAAAGACCTGGGGATGATGTGAATGAAAGAAACCGCGATCAGCACCCCCGCTGCAAAGCTCATGAAGTAAACGGCATTGCCCACCCCCCACTGTTCGTAACGGCTGATGACCATGATACCTATAGTGGTGATGGCACATGCAAGAAAGCTGGTCAGAACCACAGCTAAAAAAGTGGTGCTGGATATCATTGTTTCTCCTTGGTCAGTGCTTATCTACAACCGTGATTTAATCTGCCACCAAGACTCTGAAAATGTCGCTTTCGGTGATAATTCCAACCAGCCTGCTACCGTCCATCACTGGCAGGGCACTGATTTTATACTCAAGCATCAGGCGAGCTGCCTCGACCAAAGTGGCATTTACCGCGATCGTCTTTGGGTTTTCAGACATTACATGGCGTACCGGTAGTTTGGTTAGCATATCACTCGCTCTTACCGGATCCATTCCAATCAAGGTCGAAGGGATTTTCCCGCGCAGATCTTCAAGTGTGACAATACCGACCAGGGTGTCATGATCCATCACAGGCAGACGCCGGATTTTGTTGTTCACCATCAACCAATAAGCCTCGGGCAGGGTGCAATTGCTCGTAATGACGATAGGATTGGCGGTCATCCAATCTCGTACAAGTGCGCTCTTCATAAGTGTCTCCACATTAATATGGCTGTGAATTTCACAATAATGGCTGCCTCCCAAAAAACATCATTAAACCAGGAGATTGTGCCAATGCATTGTTCGCAAATACATGCCAGTATTCTAAGTGTCACTATTCAATAAATCCTATGGGCTCCTCCCGTTTTTGTAATATTTTCGATAGGGGCACGCGCTCTGGTTTCCCATTGCGATCCATATACACGCGATATAAATCATCCAGGGTTTGAGTACGGTCAATGAACAGCACCCCATCTAAATGATCGATCTCATGATGAACCAACACAGCATCAAAGCCCTGATAGATTTGATCAAACGGGTGCCCGTCTTCAGTGAGGCCGATTACCCTCAGGTAATGGGGGCGAACGGTCTCACTGTATAATCCGGGGAAGCTCAGGCAGCCATCGAAATCTCTTTGTTCATCTCCTTGTGCAACGATTTCCGGATTGGCTAGCACAATCGGAGGGCCGGCTTTGCTGTCCCAATCATATTTACCCCCCAATCGAACAACCACGGTACGCAGGTTTAGTCCTATTTGAGGGGCAGCCAGCCCGATCCCTTCTGGGTGAGCTAGCAAAGTATCTTTGAGGTCTTCGACCACACGCTTGAATTTCCTATCAAAATCTTGAATGGACTCGCTTTTCGATCTCAGTTCAATCTTGTATTTGGGATAAATTAGGATCTCTCGTTCAGGCATGGTTTATCCCTCGATGTGCATTAAATCCAATTGCGCTGCATGCATGTGTTCCGCGGATTCCAGTTTTGCGATGAAATCGAGAATATCTCTTTGGGTTTTTTTCGCTTCCAATGCAGTGCCCTTCAACCACGCAACAGATAACGATGGATCTTCATGGATGATGCCATCTGGTTCAATGCCTCGTTCAGCCAGTTTTGTCCGCAGGTATTTTTCCATGCCAGAATTTGTGATTTTATTGAGCAGGAACATCGTGCCTTTGATCCTCGACTCTACAAACATTCTGTTGGCAATTGCAACAAGGTCGAGGGTTTCCAGGTGGCGCGTAGCCGGAAGGGCGCCATTCTTGATTTGAGCGACCATATCCCTCATGTTGGCAGCTATCTCCAGGGCAGCGAAGGTGTTATCGACCAGGACGATGGCCCAATCCAGGCTGGTGATCACCCCTCTGGCAGAATCTTCAAAACCTGCTTTGAAATCTATAAGCGTTATTGGGGTTGTGCCATGCTTACTAATGCGCACATCCCTGGTAATTTTGGAGATGGGACCATCACAACCTGCTCCAGGACCCTGATTGCCAATTTTCCCGGCGACCAAAAGCGTTATTCCCGATTGATTTTGTCGATAATATTGAGGGGGCAGGGCATCCAATACTATTTCACTCTCTTCGAGTGGGGTAGGGTCATCGACTGGACAGGTGACCCTTCCCCCACTGAAGACCATTCCCCCATAATACTGTATCAACGGCTGTGGAGTTTCTTCGATACCCAGGGCAAGTGAAAGCCCAATATTGGTCGAATCGGCATCCAATACGCAAACTTCATAACCAAGGCCTTGGAGGCCTTTCGCCAATAAAACCACTGCCGTGCTTTTTCCTGAGCCACCTTTTCCGAAAACGCCGATCCGCTTCCCGGCCAGAATTCGTTTCGTTGAATTGTGGGATGTTTCATTCATATAATTTTTCTCTGTGAAGAAGTTTGTGTCAGGCTATCCTGGCGTAGATTGTCGAAGGCCATTGCACCTGATCCCATCGTCCAGTTGCAATACCGCAACAGGGTACATTGGTCAAACTGCTGCCACCAACCAAACTCGCCATCACCAATATTTAAGCAATCACGAA
>CAYLPS010000155.1:0-5891 GCA_964385625.1 uncultured Anaerolineaceae bacterium
CCATCTCGCCCCTGGCAGCCCGCACATTGGTCAGGTGTTTCTTCTTGCACACGTTGATGGTCAGGTCATCCGGCCGCTGGTTCTCACCCACCACCATGCCTTCATAAACTTCCACCCCCGGGCCGTAGAACAGGGTGCCGCGCTCCTCGGCGTTTTTCAGCCCATAAGTTGTGGTAATACCCGTTTCCCACGAGACCAGCGAGCCCATCTCGCGCCTTGCCATGGCGCCCACCATGGGTAGGTAATCGTAAAAAATGGCATGCATTGTGCCGGCTCCCCGAGTGGCGGTCAGGAAGTGGTAGCGGAAACCCAGCAAGCCTCGTGTGGGCACCAGGTACTTCAGGCGCACGGTGTTATCCGCCGTATCCAGCATATCCAGCATCTGCCCGCGCCGCCCTCCCAGCATCTCCACCACCACGCCCACCGTTGCCTGGCTAGTTTCGATGTATAGCTCCTCGAATGGTTCCAGCATCTCACCTGTTTCGCCCTCCCGCAGGATGACCTCCGGGCGCGAAATCTGGAACTCGTAGCCTTCGCGCCGCATCGTCTCCACCAGGATTGCCAGGTGCAGCTCGCCCCTCCCCGACACCATAAACGAATCGGCGCTTTCCATCTCTGCCACCCGCAAGGCCACGTTGGAGCGCAATTCATCGAACAGCCGCTCGCGCAGTCGGCGGGAGGTGTTCCAGCGCCCCTCACGCCCCGAAAACGGCGAGCTATTCACCCCAAAGGTCATGCGCACCGTCGGCTCCTCCACCTTGATGGGGGGGAGGGCTAACGGGGTTTCGGGGTCTGCCAGGGTTTCACCGATGCCAATCCCTTCCAGCCCCGCCAGGGCCACGATCTCACCGGCTTCTGCTTGCTCTACCTCCACGCGTTTTAAACCCTGGTGCACGTATAAATAGGGCACCCGCTCTGGCAGCACCTGCCCGTTGGTCATGATGCGTGCCAGGGGCTGCCCTACATTCATCCTTCCCGCAAAAATACGCCCCACCGCCGTCACCCCGCGATAATCATCATATCCAAGCGTGGTCACCAGCATCTGCAGGGGGGCCTCCACGTCTACGCGTGGCCCGGGGATGTGCCGCAGTATCGCCTGGAACAGGGGTTGCAGGTCGGGGCCCAGCTCGGGGGTCAGCCCGGCCTGGGCAGTGATGGCATTAGCATACAGGATGGGAAAATCTGCCTGCTCATCAGTGGCCCCCAGCTCGATGAACAGGTCGAAGGTCTGGTTGAGAACCCTGTCAGGCTCGGCATCCCTGCGGTCCACCTTGTTAATCACCACGATTGCCCGGTGACCCATCTCCAGCGCTTTCTTGAGCACAAAACGCGTTTGTGGCATCGGCCCTTCCGCTGCATCCACCAGCAGCAGCACCCCATCCACCATGTTCATCACGCGTTCCACCTCACCGCCGAAATCCGCGTGTCCAGGTGTGTCCACGATGTTTATCTTCACCTGGCCTCCAATTTCATCATCCCATATCTCAATGGCGGTGTTTTTAGCCAGGATGGTGATGCCTCTCTCCCGCTCCAGGGCGTTGGAATCCATCACCCGCTCCACCACCGGCTGGTTTTCCCGGAACACGCGCGCCTGTTTCAGCAGGCCATCCACCAGTGTGGTTTTGCCATGGTCTACATGGGCGATGATGGCGATATTACGGATATCTTTACGTTCGATGATCACAGCTTTTTCCCGCTTCATACAAAAACCCCGACCCATTGGGTCGAGGTAAATTTACCGAAAAATAATCTTATCAGAGAGATGCCGTTTTGAACAGGGCTATTAACTCGCTGTTGCTGGTAGTGAGCCTGTGATATTTCTGGCCTATACGAAAGTTAATCCCCTTCATCATGGAAAAGGCAAGTAGGATGGTAAAAATGGATCCAGCTCAGACCATGGTGAAGTTAATCACTGATATTAATATTTATTAGCGCCAGCCAGGTATTTTGATAGTACAATAACGGGGTAGTCATGCCATCTATCCGAACCAATGGGCGGCGTGGGATGTTATTTCGGATAGAATCACAACAAGCAGTAGTTATATATGAGACCGTAAGCAAATCGTAAGAGGGAAACATGCGCGCTGGCTGGACACCGATTGCACATACAGGCGAACAAAGGCAGGAACGTTCACTGGTTTACGATATTGCTCGTTTCATTGGCTCACCTTTCAGTTATGATCTATTGGGTTTTGAGAACGTCCAGACTTCCGGCCCGGCCATTTACACCGCCAACCACCTTGGCCCGCTGGGGCCTATCGAAGTGCTGATCTCCGTCCCGGTGCGCTTCTACATTTGGGCGATTGCCGAGATGACCGACTATGACCGTGCTCCCGAATACCTGTTCCACGATTTTGTCCAGCCGGTCCTGCACCTGGGTGGGAGCCTTGGCATGCTATTTTCGACCGGCTTGACCAAGGTTGCCGTTCGCTTCCTGCGTGAGCTTGGGGTCATCTCGATTGACCGTTTTGGTGGTTCTTCCATCGATGGTTTTCGCCAATCACTAAATTTGCTCATGGAAGGCAAGAACCTGCTCATCTTTCCGGAAGATGCCGTACTCCAGCCTGACCCCACCACCCAGATGCGGCCTTTCATGCCTGGTTTCGCCATGCTGTGCAGCCTGTTCCAGGAGCGCACCGGCACATTGTTGCCGGTTTATCCCATGGCAGTACATCCCGCCAGCGAGACGCTCATCATCGGCAAGCAGGAGATATTTGCCCCCCACGGGTCTCACCGGCAGTCGATGAAATCGTTCAGCGCACTCATCGAGAACCGCACCCGCCAGATGTACCTGGAGCTGCAGAAAATCGAAGATGATATACTAGTGTAATGCCCAACCCCGAAGCACTGGTCACACCCACTCTCAGCAGTGTCACCGCCGTCCTCTACTCGCAGCTTATGGGTGTGATGGGGTTGAAGCGCCCCAATTGGATCACCCGCAGCCTGTATCCATTGTTACGGTCCCCAACACGCCGTATGGCCGCTTACCTGGTTGAGGCCGACCGCAACACCGCCCTCCACGGCTGGAATTCAGCGGTGAAGACGTTTACCGCTCACCTGGTCAGCGATGTCCGAATAACCGGGCAGGAATTCATTCCACAACACGGGCCTTTGATGGTGATCGCCAACCACCCCGCTGCTTACGACGTTGCTATCCTGACCGCCAGCATTCCCCGCGATGAACTCAAGATCATTGCCTCGGATATTGCCATCGTCCGCATGCTGCCCCATATCCGCCAGCACAGCATCCCCGTGCCATACCACATTCCCTCCCGGCTGCAAACGGTGAGGAGCGCCATCCAGCACTTGAAAGGCGGAGGTTCCATTTTAATATTTCCGCGCGGCAACGTCGAGCCAGACCCGGCCGTCTCTCCCGGTGCTGAGCAATCCATGGAAGGGTGGTCTGAAAGCGTCGAGCTGTTCCTACGCCATGTGCCCCAAACCACTACGGTGATTGCCATCGCCAGTGGGATGCTATCCGCTGCTTGGTTTCGTAACCCGTTGATGAAATTATGGAAGAAATATGAGCAGCGCCAAAAAGTAGCCGAAATCTTTCAAATTGCCTCCCAGTTGTTCACCGGGAAGGCGCCCGCAGTCACTCCCGCGGTTCTTTTTTCACCCCCGCTGCAAGTCGAGGAATTGGGGGGTACAGGCGCCCCCCAGGGGGCCATCCTGTCAGCTTTGATCAGTCATGCCCGGCATTTGCTTGCCAATCATACCGCAGGTTCTGGATAGTTTTTTATGATCTCACGATATTCATTCGTAATATCTTCCCATGAATGGCTTCCAGCTGCAATGGATATATCCAGGGCGCGTAAACGATTGACACATTGATGACCATTCAACAGCCGTTCCTCGAATTTCATTTGCTGCACGAAACCTGTACTCAAAGTCGAAATAAATGTCAGAATTGCAGCTACAATGCATGATGTCCGCCAGCCGGCAGGTCCTTCTCCAACAATTGGACCTGTAGCGGCTGTAACACCTGCTATCAGAGTAGCAGCTGAGGAAAACACAATATTGCTGATGAGAAGCCCTGTATTCGTCTTGCGAATCATCGAAACTTGTTTCTGAGCCTTTTGCAGACTATGCTTCACCATCTGTGTGAATGCATTTATATCTTTAATTGGTTCCTGTACCATCTCTACCTCCACATGGATTGCTCGAACAAATAATTAATGCTTTTCTTCTTATTTATCCATTATGTAATTTCTTATTGCTTGTTGTTATCCGAAATCCGGTTTATTACAACTACACCATCTACTCTCTCGATGCATTTTTCCCCAATGAACGTTAATTATATCTTGATCTATACATTCTCCCCGCGCTCGATCTCTTTTCTCAATATTACCCTATCATATATGCAAAAATTTTTATATTGATCTCGAGCTTACAGGCAGAAGAAAATAACCGTAGGCTTTTACATCGCTAAAAAAACTGTTTCAGGTTTTCACCCAAATTCATCAATCCGTCGATAGTATCGCTGAATTTAGGTGCGCTCACCGTATGAATAAATAAAACCTCTTTACATAACCTTATTTATAACCTGAAATTATCGAAATCAACCACGATTGCTCAAAATCCACTAATTCTTGCTAAATCTCAAACTTCAATAACCACCACCGATTTTCCCTGGATTATCTCAATGTATGATATAATGAGCCAATAAGATAATGTGGAGGGGATTAGTATGGATTACGATCTTGTCTTTGAGGGTGGAGGCGCAAAAGGGGTGGCATTCGTTGGTGCATTACAAGCCTTTGAACGTCATGGACATAAACCTCGCCGCCTTATCGGTACTTCAGCCGGTTCAATCACCGCTTGTTTAATTGCCGCTGGTTACACTGCCCAAGAAAGTTTGGACACAATTATGGAGAAAACCCCAGATGGTCGACCTCGCTTCACTACTTTTATGGATATCCCGACCATTTATGAGGATTTACTTGCCAAAGATCAATTAGGCTATTGGCTAAGGACTGAATTAAATAACCCAGTAGTTCCTGATCTTATTGAACCAATCATGGACACTCTCATTAAGAATATGGTTAAGATTGATTTAGTCCGCCATTTCACTTCGCTCGTAATGTGGGGTGGATGGTATGCCGGGGATGAGGTAATTAACTGGCTAAAGGAAAAACTCGATGCCAAGGATCGTTGTCTAGCTGATTCAACGCTATCGGAGTTCCAACAAAAAACTGGTCGAGATTTATCGGTTGTTGCATCTGATCTCACTGGGAATGAGATGCTGGTACTGAATCACCGTACTGCACCCATGTTACCCACGGTCTGGGCTGTTCGTATGTCGATGAGTTTTCCTTTTGCGTGGCAGGAAGTTGTCTGGCGCGATGAGTGGGGTACTTATCGAGGGCGAAACATTGATGGACACCGCGTGATCGATGGCGGATTGTTATCCAATTTCCCGATTAGCTATTTTGTTGCTATCGATGAAAATATCAATGAGATCATGGGCAAGGGAATGCAATCAGAGAATGTAATTGGTTTACTGATCGATGAAACACTTGAAGTGCCTGGAGCGGGAATTCCTGAAACTAAACCGCGGAAATCACCGGGCTTGATTGATCAGGATGACTTTTTGGAAACAATGAAGTTGCGAATTAATGGTTTGGCGTCTACCATGCTTTCCGCTCATGATAAAGCCATGCTTTCTGCATATAAACAATTGATCTGCCATTTACCTGCGAAAGGAATTGGTACACTTGAGTTTGATATGGCACCCCAACGGATGGAGGCTGTCAGGCTAGCTGGTGAGGCAGCCATGGAAGCGTTTTTAGCTAGTCACACATCACTCTGATAATCAACCTTATCGCAGGTTTTGTCCAAACCTAAGTTATCCCTGTTGTGGATTAGAACATATGTGCTATAATCGAAGA
>CAYLPS010000156.1:0-5838 GCA_964385625.1 uncultured Anaerolineaceae bacterium
TTTTGTTTTTATCTTTTCCAGACTGACTCTATTGCTTTTGAGTCAGCCTCTTTTATTCTCCCGTAAGTCGAGACTTTTCTTCGCTTTCCGCCATGGCGATACGCTTGCCTAGCGCTGGGTGCGAATAGAGCAGCCACTCCACCCAGGCCTCCGGTTCGGCATCCGACAGGTTCTGGTTAGCCAGCCTGCGTAGTGCCGAGGCATACGCCGCCCCATTATGGGTAAGCCTGAGTGCATATTCATCCGCACGGCGCTCACGCCATCGTGAAAAGCCGTTTTCCAGCGGCATGGTCACAAGCCCATACAATCCCAGCACGATCAACAATATCGGAAATGCTGCGATATCCGCGCTGTTGGTGAAACCCAACACGCTTACCCCATAGCTCAAGCCCAACGAGGCCAAATACAGGCCCACTAGGGTGGTCAGCGTGCTGAACGCAATTCCCAACGGGATGTCTTTGTTCACCTGGTGGCCCAGCTCATGCGCCATGATGGTTTCGATCTCATCGGGTGTAAATTCATTCAGCAGGGTATCTCCAATGATGATACGCCTCGTATTCCCCAGCCCGGTGAGGCCAGCGTTGGCCTGCTTGGTTCGCCGGCTCATATCGAACTTGAATACCCCTCGCACATAAGTCCCCGAACGCCTGGCAAGTTGCAGTAGCCGTTCCGCTAAGTCGGCATGTTCATCTCCCAGGGGAACAAACTTGTTGAACAGCGGCATCAGCAGCGTGGGCGCCAGGTTAGCCAAAATTACATTAAATACCAGTAAAAACGCTGCCACCCACAGCCACCACAAGTTGGGGTATGAACGTAGTATCGCGTAGATGATCTCCAGCACAATCGTCCCCAGGATACCCCCCAGCAATATGCCCTTGATCTGGTCGGTGATCCACCCGCCTATCTTCTGTGTGGATAACCCAAACCGGTGAGGCAAGCTGTAACCCTGGTAAAAAGTCAGTGGAAGGTTGATCACAAACAAGATCGCCCCAATTACCAGCACATACAGGAATACCAGGAGCCACGCGTTGTTGGTGAAACTCAATAGCCAGTTTCTTAAGGCTTGTGACCAGCCAAAGGCCAGCCAGGCTACGAAATATACGGCGCTGATCACCAGGTCCACCACCATCAGTCGCCTGTTTATGCGCGCCAGATGCTTGGCGCGTTTTTGCTTCTCTGGGTCCAGCTCAGAGGCAGTATTTATTTCCCCTTCATCCATTGCCTGACCATCCTTTTTTGGTTTTCATTCTCTGGTGATGGGCGATTCTCATTGGGTATCCCCCGTCTTAGCTCCTGGATTTTTTCCAGTGCTTGATCACATGTAACCCCATGCCGCACTAGGTAACATCCCACCACCGTGCCGGTGCGCCCCCTGCCTGCAAGGCAGTGCAAGTAAATATTCCTGCCCGTAGATAGGGCCCAATCGATCGTATCGAGGATCTCTGTCATCCTTTCTTGTGATGGTGCCGAAAAATCAGGGATGGATAGCCGTCTGATGGACACCTTTCGTTGGTATTCTTTGGCTATCTCGTGCAGGATGGCAGCGTAAGGTTTGATTTCATACTCACCGGCTTCGGTGAGGTCCAGGAAATAGTCCATCCCCTGCTCCATAAGCCACTGCAGCTTGCCCCTGGCTTCTTCTTCCTCCACTGCACCTGGGTATTCTCCGGCACGTAACCGCCCGGGGATCACCCAATACGATTTTGCAATTGACAACAGTTTTACCATCGAGGTATCCTCCCCCTTTTCGTTGTTAACTCGTGGTTATTCCATACATGTACCGGCCTGATATTAGTTTCAACGATGATATTTCGCACCTTTTCGCAAATTAGCTTGCTGGTACCTGGTTGTGAAACCTCATTTCCCGTCTTGTTATTGCTATGCATATCCCTCCGTAAAATAATGCTTATTCTACTCCTTTTGATTTACATTTATATTGAAATTTAACAAATGTTTATCTTGCAGGTAAAAAGCTAATGCTATACTCAACATGTGAATGAAAAGAATGGTTATTCTTCGATATTTATTATCAAAATGCAATAATAATGAGGGTTAAATGACAGAAAACTCACCTGATTGGCTCGAGGTGGCACATATCGTCCTGCTATCCAGGAAAATGGACCTGCTGGAAGTTCAGCAGCTGACCCCTAATGGTAAGATCAAATACCAGTTTTCATCAGCCGGGCATGAATTAGCCCAGGTATTGGTAGCCCATGCGCTCACCCATCCGCATGATGGAGTAACACTCTATTACCGCTCCCGCCCCTTTATGCTTGCCCGTGGGTTAAGTGCTGCCGATGCTCTCGCAGCTGGCATGGCGCGAGCCGCCGGCCCCTCGGAAGGCCGCGATACAGGCGTGATGTATAACCTTCCAGGAGAAGGTAAGCCCACGATACTGCCCACCTCCGGGAACGTGGGTGCACAGTATTCACCTGCGGCGGGTTGGGCGCAGTCCATCCGTTACCACACCCAGGTGCTGGAAGAGCCAGAGTGGAATGGCGCCATTGCGCTTGCCATGGGCGGGGAGGGTTCGGTGGCAGCCAACGGTTTCTGGGCTGCTCTCAATATCGTCACCACCTTATGGTATCCATTCCTTTACGTCATCGAGGACAACCAGTACGGCTTATCTGTACCTTCCCTCTGCCAGACCCCCGGAGGCGATATCGCCGCGAATCTAGCGCACTATGAAAATTTGAAAACTATCGATGCTGAAGGGGTTGAACCTGCTATCACCTGGGACGCCATTCGCCAGGCTGTCGATTTTGTCCGCAGGGAGGGTGGACCTTGCCTGCTCCGCCTTCGGGTGCCTCGCCTGATGGGCCACACCTTTGTGGATACTCAGGCTTACAAATCAGAAGAGCAGCGCCAGGACGAAGCCCAGCGAGACCCGTTACCCAGGTTAAAAGCTTTTCTTCTCGAACAGTCCATCCTCGATGAGCAAACCTGGCAAGCCTTGGAGGGGCAGGTGGATGGAGAGCTTCAGCAGGCGTTGCAGGCTGCAGAATACACCCCCGAGCCTGCTGTGCCCACAGCCACACAGCACGTATATTATGCAGGCGATGCCCCACAACAGGGTGGTTTGCGTCCCCTGGGAGTCATGCTTCCTTTGGGCTCGCCCAAGCCTCAACCCCAGGGAGCGCGCCTCAACCTGCTGGATGCCGTCCGCCGCACCCTCGAAGTGGAGATGCAGCTCAACCCTCGCATCCTGGTGTTCGGAGAAGATGTGGGTGTGAAGGGCGGCGTGCATGGTGCCACCCAGGGGATGCAAGCTCGCTTCGGTGAAGACCGTGTCTTTGATACCTCGCTCAACGAAGATGGCATTATCGGCCGTTCCACTGGAATGGCCCTCGCCGGACTGCTGCCTGTTCCAGAAATCCAGTTCCGCAAATATGCCGATCCGGCCCACGAGCAGCTCAATGACCTGGGTACGCTGCGCTGGCGCACTGCCAATCATTTTGCCGCCCCTGTTGTTGTTCGAATGCCAGTCGGATTTGCCCGTAAAACCGGCGACCCCTGGCATAGCGTTACTGCCGAGGCGATTTATGCACATTTTATTGGCTGGCGTATCGCATTTCCCTCCAATGCCGAGGATGCAGTAGGCCTGATGCGCACCGCCCTGCGCGGTGACGATCCAACCTTTTTCTTCGAACACCGCGCCCTGCTGGATAGTGCTGATGCTCGCCGGCCCTACCCAGGGGATGGTTTTTGCCTGCCATTTGGCGTCGCAGCCCGCATATTGGAAGGAGATGAGCTCACTCTGGTGGCCTGGGGGGCCATGGTTCCTTTCTGCCTTGAAGCAGCTCGTGATTTTCCCGGTCGCATCACCCTTCTGGACCTGCGAACGATCCTGCCCTGGGATGTGCAGGCTGTGGTTGAAAGTGTTCAGCACACCGGCAAGTTGCTCATCGTCCATGAAGATACCCTCACCAATGGATTTGCCGCCGAAGTCATCGCCGTAGTCAATGAGCAAGCCTTTCAATACCTCGATGCGCCCATCACCCGCCTCACTACGCCGGATGTTCCAATTCCCTACAATATCACCCTGATGGAATCGCTCATCCCTTCAGTCAGCCAGATAAGGTCATCTATTGAAAATATTTTAAATTATTGAGTTATTCTAATGAATTATAAATACAACAAACGTGCAGATGGATCATATCCAGGCAGAAGTGTATAGCAATGGGTAATATAATAAGAAATACACCAAGGAGAATGAAATGACCACCGTTAAAACAGAGAAATTCATCAAGGCACCTCCTGAAGAGGTGTACCGCCCTTTTACCAACTCAACCGCCCTGCGCGATTGGATATGCGAAGTTGCCACCGCTGTACCTGAGCCGGGAGGCCGGTTATACATGTGTTGGCCAGGCGAATATTACACCAGCGGTGAGTATATTCAATTGGATATGGATAAATCCGTCTCGTTCACCTGGTTTGGTCGCGGTGAGCCGCATAAAACCAGGGTAGATGTGACCCTGAAGAAACAGAGAGGCGGCACCCTGGTGAGGTTGGCTCACCGTGAGCTCGGCAAGGGACAAAAATGGGAAACCATTAAACAAAATTACCAGCTTCAATGGCCAAACGCTCTCGCCAACCTGGCCTCAGTGCTGGGTGAAGGTCCCGACCTGCGCATTACCCGCCGGCCAATGTTGGGCATCGTCCTTTCCGATTATGATGCCAAAATTGCTGCCAGGTTGGGTGTTCCGGTCGCCTACGGTACGCGCCTGGGTGACGTGGTGAACGGCATGGGTGCCCAAAAAGCCGGGCTGCAAAAAGATGATGTGATCATCGCCATGGATGGGCATGAGCTGGTTGCCGGCACCACATTGGGTTCGATTTTAACCTCCAGGCACGCCGGTGATGTAGTGGAAGTGATGTTTTACCGGGGTGCAGAAAAGAAGACCGCCAGCATGACCCTTTCGGGGAGACCAATCCCCACCATTCCCACATCTGGAGCTGGGTTGGCAGAGCAGGTTGGGCAGATCTATCACCAATATGAAGCGCAAATCGAAGAATTGCTGAATGCCGCCAGTGAGGTGGAGTGCGCTCATAAGCCAGCCTCAGCCGAATGGAGTGCCAAGGAAGTGCTCGCTCACTTGATTCACAGCGAGCTCGGCTGGCAGAATTATGCCAGTGAAGTAATGGGTGGGTATGAAGGCGCTTATGACGGCTTTGGGGGGAACATCCAGGCGCGCATCGACGCTACACTGGAGGTCTACCCCACCAAGGATGACCTTCTGAAAGAGCTTAAAGCGCATGATCGCGAATCCATCCGCATGCTGGCACACATCCCGGATGAATTTCTGTCCCACAAGGGTAGATATTGGAAGTTGGTCTATCAGGCCAACCAGAACTCATATCACTTGCAGTCCCACCTCGAGCAAATGAAGGCTGCCATCCAATCAGCCAGGGCATAGCCCATCTACGAGGGGTAAAATTACCAGGCCCATTGACAGCGTTGCACGGGCTTTGATCCATTAACCATCCATTTCTAAACCATACGGTTTTTGGATGGAAACAACCTTGATATTTTCATTGGATAGATGTTAATGCCGGAAGTAAAACTGATTAATTCTAAAATTCTTTTTGATAACCCCTATGCCAGGGTAATTGTCGACACTTTGGAATATGGCGGTGAGCAGCGCCCCTATTTTTACCTCACCAGTCCGGTTGAAGCCGTGGCTACCGTCAGCCTGACAGACGAACATTGCATCATCCTCACCCGCCAATATCGCCATCCGGTTGGTAAGGTGATCTACGACCTGCCTGCCGGTCACCTCGAGCCGGGGGAAAGTCCGTTGGATGGCGCTCGTCGTGAGTTCGAGGAGGAAACCGGCT
>CAYLPS010000157.1:0-5786 GCA_964385625.1 uncultured Anaerolineaceae bacterium
GCCCCAGTCCTATACCCACTACATCCCCAACGCCCGTTCCTTCGCATACCCCTGAAGCCTCGTTGAAGCTCGCCCCCGATTTTGGGAGCGAATCAGCGACGCAAGCGCCCTCACCAGGCGCAGCACAGGGTGCGAGCAATGCAAGCAGCTCGGTGCAGGACCAATCTGCGGCTTCACGAAATACATCGGATGTCTCATTCCTCAGCTACCTGTTGCTCAGTATCGAGATCAGCCTGGCGGTGATCGCCGTCATTGCGGGGGTCGTGGCCATCATATTGCGTATCTGGGCACGGTGATGATAGAAGGTCCAATTCGTTTTTGCCCCCGCTGCGGAACTGCCCTCACAGAACAACTTCATACCGGCAAGCCGAGGCCCACCTGCCCGGCTTGCAGATGGGTCTATTTTCCCGATCCCAAAGTGGCTGTGGCCGTCCTGATCAAGAAGAATGACAAGGTATTGCTCGTACAACGCCGTTACCATCCTCAAAAAGGCCGTTGGACCATGCCCAGTGGATTTGTGGATGCAGGCGAAGACCCTATTGAAGCTGTAAAACGCGAATGCCTGGAGGAAATCGGGCTTTCCATCGACGAAGTGATCCTGCTGGACGTGCTGTACAGCCAGGAGCATCCCCATGGGGCCAGTATCTTGATCGTGTACCGTGGAAATATCAGGTCGGGGGAAATTAAAGCGGCAGATGATGTCACTCAGGCAGGATTTTTTTCAATGAATCACTTGCCTCCCCTTGCATTTTTGTCAACCAAAGAGATTCTAGATAAATATTTCTAAAGATATGGTACACTCTACATTAAGCAGGTAACAATCCATTTATAGCCATTCATAAATAAATATAAACAGAGGAGAAGCATATGCTTGGAAAAAGGATAAAACCAATTTTTCTGCTAAGCACGATTATCCTGCTCACCTGTATCGCATGCGGAGGAGGCACCCCTGTGGCTACCCAGGCAGCTGCTACCAACACACCCGCGCCAGTCGCGCCAACAGAGACCTCAGCACCCACGGATACACCCGTACCAACTGGCCTTGTTACCCAGCTTTCTGATCTAAAGAAAGCCACCATCCAGATTGAAGCCCAGGGTACATTCATCGACCCGCAATTCGGCTATATGGCTAACCAGGCTGGGCTTGGCTCGGGTTTTATCATCGATCCCTCGGGGATTGCCATCACCAACAACCACGTGGTGACCGGAGCAGCATTGCTGAAGGTGTGGGTTGGAGGTGACACATCCAAAACCTACAATGCAAAAATCCTGGGGGTATCAGAGTGTTCTGATCTGGCAGTCATCGATATCGAGGGTGACGGATTTCCATACCTTGAATGGTACGATGGTACAGCTAACGTGGGCCTGGAAGTTTACGCTGCGGGCTACCCGCTGGGTGACCCAGAATTCACCCTGACCAAGGGTATCATCTCTAAGGAGAAAGCCGGTGGCGAAACCGGCTGGGCTTCGGTGGATTCGGTCATTGAGCATACATCAACCATCAATCCCGGCAACTCGGGTGGCCCGCTGGTGGATCCTGATGCCAAAGTGGTGGGGGTCAATTATGCCGGGGCAAGCTCCACCAACCAATATTACGCCATCAACCGTGGAACCGCCCTCCCGGTGATCGATCAGCTGAAGGCTGGGAAAGATGTGGATTCCATCGGCATCAATGGCGAAGCGGTCGCCTCAGATGATGGCTCAATCACCGGCATCTGGGTCAGCTCGATTAAATCTGGCTCTCCCGCTGATAAGTCGGGCATCAAACCCGGAGACATCATGCTTTCCATGGAGAATCTCTCCCTGGCCACAGATGGTACTTTGAATGATTACTGTGATATCCTGCGCACCCATAATCCCGGCGATACCCTGGCGATCGAAGTGTTGCGCTGGCAAACCCAGGAAATCCTGGATGGTCAGCTTAACGGACGCGCCTTAGCAGTGTCCTACTCCGGAACACAACCCACCCCGGAGCCTGCAGTGGCAGAACCGACGGAACCAGGAACAGCCGGCAACATACCAGCGAACTGCGAAACTAGTGATACGGAAGGTTTTATAACTTGCTGGGATGACAGTGGCTACGTTTCTGTCGATGTGCCAGATTATTGGACTGATGTAAACGGCTCCTCCTGGACTTTTGGAGACGACAATGAAGCCATAGGGATTGCGCTTTCCGCTGCCCCCAATCTCTCGGATTTCAGCAATTATTATGATGTAGAGGGCATGTTCTTTGGCGCGTCAGATACCTTCGCCCAAATCGGTGGATATGTGGAATTCCTGGATTATTACAAAGATTTTTATATTGATGATTGCACCTGGGTCGGCCGTTACGAGTATAACGATAGCGTTTATCGCGGTAAATATGATATCTTCAACAACTGCGGGGGATCCAGCGACTATGAAACCTATGTGCTCAGCGCAGTGGATATCGTCGACCCCCAGTCAAAGATCATCCTGGTGGAGGCCACAATATACTATACCGATACCTGGATCATCGACCAGATTTGGGGTACCTTTGTAGTTTGGTTCTAAATAAGTGTGATTTATGATCAAGGCCAGGTGTTGAGCCTGGCCTTTTGACTTAATGGCTTGATACCTGAAACGCGCTGCCGGCCGAAGCCTGGTTGCCGGCTGCGTCATACACAGTCACCTCGAAATCGTGTGAGCCTGGTGCAGCCTTCCACAGGGTGGTATAGGGAGGTTTAAGGAGAGTCGATACCAGCTTGCCGTCCACATACAATTCCACACGCTGCACACCCAGGTCATCAGTAGCCTGGATATTCAACATCACCTTTTGATCCTGGATGAATGCAGCCTGCTCGCCTTCCCTGGGGCCCAGGATTTGCACCTGAGGAGGTGTATTATCGATTCGCACCTGCAGGAGGGCTCGATCGACACGCCGATCTTGCCTCACCACCATCAGCTGGGCGATATATACACCATGCAATCCGCTGGTATCCCACTCACCCAGCTTCCCGCCTTCCACGGGAGTATCAACATCCTCTCCGAGCTGCAGCCATTCTTGGGGGTTCAATCCTTTGCCAACTTGAAGTCGATAATACGAGAATCCTTCACCTGCAGCCACGCCCGTGAAAACCACCTTTCCACCAATATCATCGAACATGTGCGGATCGGTAAACTGTGTGCTGGTAATCAGCGGTGGAAGCTCATCGATGGAGTCATATTGAGCAGGAGGAGAAGGCACATCGGCTTGTTTAGCCCAATCTACCGCTTGTGGTGGAACCATCAGGAAAACCTGCTCATCCACCTTGCCTGGCGGTGTAAAGATGGTTGCCAGCAGGCCTGTCTCACGGTCGATGAAAAATTTCCGGTATAGGTCATCTTCCCGTGTGGGTTCGTTCCCGACCAGGAACACTTCGGGAACCACATTCGGGCATAAAGGCGTTTCCAGCATACCAGAGGGCTCACATACTTTTAGCGTGCTGATCCCGTCGGGGATGGAGAAATCCTGGATTGGCATATCCTTCGATGCATACTGCAGGATGGCTTTCCATAATCCGGCTGCCACCTGCGCTGAAATGCCGCCGCTATCCCGCAGCGTGTAGCCCAACCATACCCCCACACTCAGCTGAGGGGTGTAGCCAACCACCCAGGCAGCTTTTGCATCGCCAGCCAGGCTGGTTTTTACTGCCACGGGCTGCCCAATATCCAGGGTGCCGGGTTCAACTATCATGGATTGGCGAAAGCTTTCATCACTCAGCACATGGGTGGTGAGGTAGGCGATTTGCGAGCTTACCACAGGTATGGATCGAAAAGCCTCTTTATCGGATACTACCTGCCCACCCAGGCTGCTGATCTCTAAGATCACTGTGGGAGCAAGTGCAGGCATCTCGCCAGGGTAAGGGTACTCCTGTGCTGAATCACCGGCCATGATCCCCTGATTGGCCAGCACAGCATAAGACCCAGTCGCTCGAAGTAATGAAACAGGTTGCGAATATAAGCTCTGCAAGCCAGCCGTTAATTCGCCAGGTATATCAGGCATCGCTATCCCAAATTGCTGTTCGGTCAGCAGGATCGTGTCCAGGCCAACCTGGTCGATGACCTGGGTTGCTGCACCCGGGTAATCGAGGGAGAATGCCTCACGCAAGCTTACCGGCCCATGGAAGGAAGTTTGCGGAATCATCGCTAGCGAGGATTGCCCGTCTGAAGGTATATCCCATAGCAGGCTCGCCGGGCTGAAACCGCGGGTAAATGCTGCCAGATACATCAAAGGTGAGAGGATAGCACCGGCAGGATGCTCGTCGGGTACCGCCGATTGTAGTCCGATCCCCTCCCCGCCGGTGAATGCCACCACATGGCCGGTTTGAGGATCAATAATCACCACTTCGGCAACCAGGTCCCCAAGCAGGCTACCTGCTCCTTTTTGCAATACAGGCAGCAATTCATCTGCCTGGCAGGCATTGCCCTCAATTGTATTTACGGGCTCCTCGACCCCCTGGCTGAGGGCGAGCTGAGCCCGGGTAGCACACAAGGCCTGCACCTGTAAATCGTAATCGAGGCTGGTGACCACCTTATAACCGCCCCGGCTCAACTTTGCCAGCAGCCCTTGTGATTCAAGCCGGGCAAGGACGAGTTGGGTGAATGCCGGCGCCAGGGCATGAGTTTGCAGGGGCGCCTGGAAGTGGGTGGCTTCCTGCAATGCAGCCTGGGTTTCCTGTGCGCTGATGCGCCCATCCACCAACAAATGCTGGATGATCAATTCCTGCTCCTGTTTGAGAGACTGGAAGCCAGAATCAAGCTTAATTTCGGGGGTTTCAACCAGGGCTGTTATCATGGCAGCTTCGGCCAGTGTGAGGTCATTGGCTGATTTCCCGAAGTATGCATGAGCTGCAGCATCCACACCGTAAATGAACTCCCCATACTTTGCCGTGTTGATATACCACTCCAGCACTTTTTCACGCCCATACCTGGCGGTGAGCGCTGCCGCCAGCCATCGCTCGCGCAGGTTACGCTTGAGTGAAGGCGGTTCATCTGCCAGTAACAGCTCTGAAACCAGCTTTTGGGCTAACGTAGGGTGGGCGCCATCCATAATGCCAGCCAGCGAGTACCCGCCGTGCCGCCAGAAGCCGTGGTCCAGTTTCGTGATCGTGGCGTCTACCAGGTACTGGATTGCCTGGCTGCGCGGTTGCTGGCCGGCTTGCCCGATGGTGATATACTGCTTGCCGGTTGCGGCAGGGTTTTCAAGGGTCAGGATGGCGTGCTCGCCAGAGCGGTCGTAGAGGCGGGTTGGATAGAAAAGGTCGCCATCCGGTGGCTCCACCAGGGCAGGCAGCTCGCCAGCATCCGGTAGGTCCTTCACCATGCCTAAATAAAACCAGGCTACACCGGCCGTGATGACCACAATCACCAGGGTAGCCCCAAGCGCGCTGATTACCCCAAGCTTCACCCAGAGGCTGCTCAGCTCTTTTACACGGTGCTGGCGTCTAAACTTGATGATTTGTAACACTTTGAGCATGTTGGTGCTCGTGAGCGCTTATGATGGGCCGATCTTTAGAATGATCAGCCGGGTTCGGAAGGTTTTTATTTTACTGGTTGACTGCCTGGTCAACTGCTTGCAGCAGCTCCCTGGCAGATTGGCGTGTGCCATCGCTGAGCTCACCCATCATTTGGGCCAGCTCGACCAGGCGTGCCTCGCCCTGCACCACATCCACCAGGGTTTCGGTCCGGCCATGGGTGACTTGCTTGAGCACACGCAGGTGCTGGTCGCCATAGGCAGCCAGCTGGGGCAAGTGCGTCACACATAGTACCTGGTGGCTGCCTATGGC
>CAYLPS010000158.1:0-5762 GCA_964385625.1 uncultured Anaerolineaceae bacterium
AGCGGCTTCCTCCACCCGCTAAAGCGGAGTGGTTTCCGCCGCGAAGATATATGAAAAAGGTCCTGGTGACCGGTGGAGCTGGTTTCATTGGCTCCGCCCTGCTGCCTCTGCTCCTGGAGCAGGGCTGCCAGGTGTGCATCCTTGACCTGTGCATCTACGGGATGGAGGCCATCGAGCCCTACCTGGAGCACCCACAGGTCGCGCTCCTCCAGGCTGATATCCGGCAGGCTAATATCGTTGAGCATGCCATGCAGGATGTGGAGGCCGTGGTGCATCTGGGCGCCATCGTTGCCGATGCCGCCTGTGACCTGGATGAGAAAATCGCCCTGGAGGTCAACCAGCAAGCCACCCAGGTCATCGCCGAAATCGCCCGGGATCACGGGGTGAAGCGCTTCGTTTTTGCCAGCTCCTGTTCGGTGTATGGTGCCAGTGACCATTTATTGGATGAAACTTCTGCACGTATGCCCATCAGCCTGTACTCCCGCACCAAGGCCGTCTCAGAAAATCTCCTGCTGCACATGGCCGATGACCATTTTTCACCGGTCATCCTGCGTTTCAGCACCGTCTATGGCCTCTCGGGGCGCTACCGCTTCGACCTGGTGGTGAACCTGCTGACCGCCAAGGCCTTGGTGGATGGGGTGATCACCGTGCATGGCGGCAACCAGTGGCGGGCCTTCGTGCACGTCCAGGATGTGGCCCGGGCCATCCTGCAGGCCCTTAACGCCTCAATCCAAACCGTGCACGGCCAGGTCTTAAACGTTGGCTCCGATGCGCAGAATTTCACCATCTCGCAGCTCGGGCAGATCATCCACGCCCATGTCCCCGAGGCGCGCATCCTGATCGACAATCAGCCCGATGTGAATAACTACCGGGTGGATTTCTCGAAAATACGCCGCCTGCTGGACTTCTCGCCCCGCTGGAACATCGACCAGGGCATCGAGCAGGTGATCACCGCCTTCCGCGATGGGAGGGTCGTGGATTACAGGGATCCCCGCTACAACAACGCCGTGTATTTATCTAACGCCGGCCTGGACCAGCTGTTGAACGTCGAAAAAAACGCGGCGGCCTTTCACCTCGCAGAAGATTCATAAAGCCTAACTACGCAATCCATCTCGCCGCATCCCTGCCGGTCAAGCGTCCGGCATAGGTCCCATTGGCCATCTGCCCTATTCCATGCGATCGTTGATGGCAAGATGTAAATATTGGAAAAATAAGCCCGGACCCGCGATGGAGTGAATCGGTCGACAACCAGGCATAATTGAAAACTGAACCACGCCTGTGTACTCCTGTTGGCCGATCACGAAACCCTTTACTTCATTATTAGGTTGCCGCACAGGCACACCTGTCCCTCGGTTATTATTGATGGCAACAGGGTATACTTATTTTCAGTGGAAAACAGTCATCCATTGAAAGCCCGCCTGCTATAGAGGCTTGCAATCGACACATTCATGGCAAGGAGGCAGCTTATGAGCATCCGCTCCGATTATGGCCTATCATTCGACGACGTCTTGCTGGTCCCCCGGCGCTCCTCCATCCGGAGCCGCAAGGATGTCTCCACCGAGACCTGGTTGGTGCCCGGCATTCGCTTATCCATCCCCATCATTTCAGCCAACATGGATACGGTGACCGAGACGCGCATGGCTATCGCCATGGCCCAATCGGGCGGCATCGGTATCCTGCACCGTTTCATGACCATCGAGCAGCAGGCCGATTGCGTGAGCCGCGTGAAGCGCTCGGAGAGCCTGGTGGTCGAGTCACCCCTCACCATAGCACCCGATCAGAGCATTGAGACTGCCGCTCAGCGCATGGCAGAGGCGGAGGTGGGAGGCCTGATGGTGGTGGACGCAGAAAATCACCTGCTGGGCATTGTCACCACCCGCGATGTGCTGCTGACCCAAAAAGCCGAGATGCCTGTGAGCGAGGTGATGACGCCGCGTGAGAAGCTGGTGGTCGCCTCGCAAGACGAGACCCTGGAAAATGCCCAGAGCAAGCTGTATGAATACCGCATCGAAAAACTGCCCCTGGTTGACCAGGATAATCGCCTGAAGGGCTTGATCACCGCCCAGGATATCCTCAAGATCCAGCAGCACCCCCATGCCACCAAGGACGCCCGCGGACATTTGCGGGTGGGGGTAGCCATCGGTGCCCATCCTCAGGATGTTGAGCGCGCCGCGGCTTGTGTCAATGCCGGTGCGGATGTGCTGGTGGTGGATATCGCCCATGGACATTCGGACCACGTGATACACATGCTGCACCAATTAAGAAAGCGATTTCCCAGCTTGCCGTTCATTGCCGGCAATGTCTCCACTTCCGAGGGAGTGAAAGACCTGGTGGAGGCTGGTGCGGATGCGGTCAAGTTAGGCGTCGGTTCCGGCTCGATCTGCACTACCCGCATCGTAACGGGCTTTGGCATCCCCCAGCTCACCGCCATCCTGGATTGCTCGCCGGTGGGCCATGAGCTGCACGTGCCCATCATCGCCGATGGCGGCATCCGTAACTCGGGAGACCTGGTGAAAGCCCTGGCAGCCGGAGCCAGCACGGTGATGCTGGGTAACCTGCTCGCCGGCACGGATGAGAGCCCCGGTGCCACGGTGATCCGCCAGGAGCGGCGTTTCAAGATCGTGCGCGGCATGGCTTCGCTGTCCGCCAATATTAACCGCCGCATGCTCGATAAAAACGAGCTGGCCATCGAGGAGTGGGGGGAGGTAGTCCCCGAGGGAGTGGAAGCCGTCGTGCCATACAAGGGCAGCGTGCTGGATACCCTGTACCAGCTGGTCGGAGGCCTGCGTTCGGGGCTCAGCTACGGCGGGTCGCGCACCATCGAGGAGCTGTGGCAGGCCGCAGAATTCATCCGCATATCGCCCTCCGCCCTGCAGGAGTCGCATCCTCACAACGTGGAGTTAATTTGAGATTACCATGAAATTATATGCAGGTTGAGAACTCTTAATATCCAGGCCCTTTTAAAAAGCCGGATAATCAGTGTGATTCTGATAAGATAACCACCCGATATTATTTTATTGAATCCGGTTACTATCCGGCTAAGTCCCGGTCACCATATTTAAGCTCATGGTCGATTACTCGGAAAACCGGTTAATACGTGCTCACCAGCATTTCTTCCAGGCGATGCATGGTCTGGTTCACCGGCCTGGTCAGCTCGGCTGCGAATTTGGTGGCTTTGGGCTGTACCCCCAGCAAGATCACCTCTGCCCCCGTGCTGTCCTGGATCATCACCGCCAGGAAAGCCAGTCCGGGGTTGCAGGTGAAATTTTCGATTGCCCGTAACCGGTCGGCGTCCATCACCGCCACATAACCCGGCTCGGCGCTCAGCTCAAGCGCCACGATGATCAGCACCACCTCCGGGCAGGCTGCCCGGATGGCATTGAGATAATTTTCGGGCACTTCCCCGGCATTGATGAGGGTGGCTTCGACTCGACCATGCAGCAGGTCCACCAGGGAAGGACCGATGGCATCATCCCCTTGCAGAGGATTGCCCACTCCAAGGATGACCGTTTGTTTTCCCCTCAGTCGCCTGCTCAAGTCATCAAACATGATGTCAGTAAAATCTACTTGTTCAATTCTTCACAGAGAAGATAAACAAATTCTACCCTCGAGAAGCAGGCGTGTCAAATAAATTCAAGTATACTTGTAGATCATATCCTTTTGGTAATTATGAACAGCAAGGATCGTTTTCTAAAAACCCTGTCTTATGATTCCCCCGACCGGCCGCCCCTCTTCGAAGATGGCATCCGCGACGAGGTGCTCAAAGAGTGGCACACCCAGGGACTGGGTAGACATGATGACCTAGAAGCACTTTTCACCTATGACCAGCGCGAGGAGCTCGAGCCAGACCTCGAGCCGCGACCCCACCCTACACATTGGCCCAAAAGCATGAAAGGCTTGCATAAGCTATCCGCCCGCCTGGACCCACGGGACCCGCAACGCCTGCCGGAGGATTGGGAAGCCCAGGTTGCAGTGTGGAAAACCCGCCATGATCCCCTGATCCTCAGGGTACACCGTGGTTATTTCCTGACCATGGGCGTTTATGGATGGAGCCGCTTCACCGACTCCATCGCCATCCTGATCGATAACCCCGGCTTGGTGAAATACTGGCTGAATACCTACGCAGATTTCACCGGTCAGCTGGTTGAGCGCGTCCTCTCGGAGGTGCAGGTGGATGCTGCCCTGTTCAGCGAGCCGATCGGCGGCAACCATGGCCCGTTGATCTCACCCGCCATGTACAGGGAATTCGTGCTGGGCAGCTACCAGCCCATCCTTGATGTCCTGCGTGCCCATGGGGTTGCAAACCTGATCTACCGCACCTACGCCAACACCCGGGCGCTGCTACCTGAGGTGGTAAAAGCCGGTTTCAACTGCCTGTGGGCCTGCGAGTGCAATGCCGAGGCGATGGATTATATCCAAATCCGCAAGGAATTCGGCAGAGACCTGCGCCTGATCGGCGGGATCGACTCGGATGCACTCAGGCAATCGAAGGAGGAGATTTACCGCGAAGTCATGCGCGTCGTACAACCGCTACTGGCTGAGGGAGGCTATATTCCGCTGGCGGATGGTCGGGTGAGGGAGGATGTGAATTACCAGAATTACGTGTATTATAGAAAATTGTTAGAGCAGGTCGGTAATACGAGCTAAGGCAGGTATTTTTATCACTTTTTGTTGATATAGATATCCATGCGCATGGTGTACCCGGGTAAAGTTGAAATTCCGGGTGTGGGATGGATCGGAGCGCCGGTCACTACTTCCTTGATGGGACTGACAGTAAAAAATTTCAAGTGGAGGGCAATTTATTATAAGGAATATTGCGGTTAACCATTGATTCTGGTAGTTTTTCAACCTCAGTTTGAGCAGTAAATCGAGATGCTATCGAGACTAATAGTGCTATCGCCAGCATCCAGTAAAATGTTTCTGATTCAAGAATTAAGCTAAAGGTAATGTTGGCTAGCACCAGAAAAACTAAAAGAAGAACGGGAAATGCAGCCTGCAAGTCGTTCTGGCGAAGGAAGAATTTTACTCCGCGGACCATCCCCGTTACGATTAATCCGATTATCGCAATTAAGCCAACAACTCCTAAATGCAGCAGAATATCAATATAACCATTGTCTCCCATTCCGACACCCCAGTTTACTATTCTTTCCACTTCTTCAAGAAATCCTTCCATGTGCCAGATTGCACCATAACCATATCCTAACCAGGGTCGCTGGCTGATGATGTTCTGAAGGAGGTAACCCCACATCGGCACTCGGCCAGTCAATGAAGAATTCCTACCGAACAAACCAAGAAAAAAGTCGAGTTTTATAAAAACAACTGATACTCCAGCAATGGCGAGAGACAGAAAACCATAATAATGAATTTGTTTTATTTTATGATGCCATTTCAACCAGAAAAACAATATTAAAACTAATCCTACCAAAACTACTGCAGTAATTTCTCCGGTGGCATTTTTACTTTTTATCAACAATAAAGAAGACAGCGCTAGCATCACCAAATTGAGAATAAATTCTCCTCTACTTTTTTTTCTTCCCGCAAGGATATTCAGCAAGAATAGAACAACACCAAGCGCCATAAAGGTACCCAGATAGTTGCGGTGCCAGAAAATTCCACGCCATGCGCCTTGATAAAATGGGTCTGGCATTACACCCAACGGGAGGAATAACAGTACAAAGATCAGATTGAGTGTGCATAGAAAAACATAAAACAATACTAAAATTTTAAGAATATCATCAAGAGGAAATGAGTAACCGATATAT
>CAYLPS010000159.1:0-5719 GCA_964385625.1 uncultured Anaerolineaceae bacterium
TATTATGTATCAATAGCGGACTTCCGTGCCCAGATGGAAGCTTTACGCAGTTGGGGTTATACCGCAATCACGGTTACAGATCTGGTAAATGTGTTGATCAATGGAGGTGAGCTGCCCAACCGCCCGGTAGTGATCACATTTGATGATGGGAACCTGGATGTGTATCAAAATGCATTCCCCATTCTGCATGAGATGGGCTTTGTGGCCACCACGTATATTGTGGCGAACCGCCTGCAATCCAGATATTTCGTGGATGTCGAGCAGCTTCAAGAGATGGCAGATGATGGCTGGGAGATCGGCTGCCATGCCATGTCACACGCCGATTTAACCATCGACCATTCAATGGCTAATTATGAGATGGCACAATCGCGGGCGAACCTTGAAGAAGCCACCGGCGAGCAGGTCGATACCCTCGCCTATCCTTACGGGAAGACGGACGAGTTCATCACCAGTAAGGTCAGCCAGTATGGTTACAGTGCGGGCATGGGCCTGGGATCAAGCTATGAGCATACCCTGAGCTCTTTGTTTTATCTCAGCCGTATCGAAGTCCATGGAGAGTATGGGTTAGCCCAATTTGCCGCTCTACTGCCGTGGTCAAATTAATCATGGTTGTTGCAGTGCGACTTTAGATTGAAATTATGAGCATCTATTTACACGACATTCCATTACCGCGAGCAAATGCCATCTTTGATCAGGCGCTGCGCGAGAACGGCAGATCAGATTTGCTGGGAAGTGAAGAAATCTCGCTCAGTGAGCATGCGCTGGGAAGGGTGCTGGCGCAGCCCATTTGGGCCCGTATTTCTTCTCCGCATTACCATGCCGCAGCCATGGATGGCTATGCTGTACGAGCAGAAAGCACAGCCAACGCAGCTCCCTCCTACCCGGTAAAACTCAACCTGGGCAGCCAGGCAGGCTATGTGGATACCGGTGATCCACTTCCTGAATGGGCTGATGCAGTCATACCGGTGGAGAACGTGGAATTGGAACAGGCCGCTTCAATATCTGGCGACATTAAACCTGCTATTTCGGCAATCCGCATCCGCGCTGCGGTAACCCCATGGAGTAACGTGCGACCCATGGGAGAGGATATCGTGGCCACACAGCTCGTGCTACCCGCCGGGCATACCCTGCGACCTGTAGACCTGAGTGCCATTGCGGCGAGTGGCCATTCTAGCTTGCAAGTAGCCAGGAGGCCGCGGGTTGCCATTCTTCCCACAGGATCGGAGCTAGTGCCGATTGGCCAACTGGTCAAAGCTGGAGATATCATCGAGTTCAATTCGATCGCCCTGGCTTCCCAGGTGATTGGCTGGGGTGGGGAGGCATCCCGGTATCCGATCACTGGCGATGATTTTGAGCGGTTATGTTCGCGTGTCAAACAAGCTGCCCAGGACCACGACCTGATCTTGCTGAATGCCGGCTCTTCAGCAGGCTCAGAGGATTATTCGGCTAAGGTTGTGGAGGAGTTGGGTGACTTGCTGGTGCATGGCGTGGCGGTGAGACCGGGGCATCCGGTTATTCTGGGTATGATTGGTGAAAAACCTCACCAAATTCCCATTATCGGTGTGCCGGGCTATCCTGTATCGGCTATTCTAACCGGTGAGATATTTGTCGAACCCTTGATATCTCGCTGGCTGGGACGTTCTGCAATTGTACCCCTGACCATAGACGCCAGGCTAACACGCAAAGTGACCTCCCCTGCAGGCGATGATGATTACATGCGCCTGGCAGTTGGCAGGGTAGGTGGCCGCGTGCTAGCAGCGCCGTTGTCACGTGGTGCAGGTGTCGTTACCTCGCTGGTGCGCGCTGATGGCATCACCATCCTGCCTCGAGGTGTCCAGGGGCTTGAAGCGGGAAGTGAAATAAGGGTGAACCTGTACCGCCGGCCCGATGAGATCAAAAATACCATATTCGCCATTGGCTCGCATGACATCACCATCGATATCCTGGCGCAACATCTTGCCGAAAAGGGAAGGCGCCTGGTATCTGCCAACGTGGGCAGCATGGGTGGTTTGGTCGCATTGAGTCGCGGCGAAGCTCACCTGGCAGGCTCGCACCTGCTGGATCCCGAGACTGGTGAGTACAATCTAAAATATATCAGACAGGTGCTGCCCACGATACCGGTCAAAGTGATCGTGCTGGTGGGTCGAGAGCAGGGATTAATGGTGGCAAAGGGTAATCCGAAAAAGATATTGGCGCTCGAAGATATAACTAGGGTGGGGGTAACCTATATAAATCGACAAAGTGGGGCAGGCACGCGCGTCTTATTGGATTACCACCTACAACGAGCAGGAATATCCCGGGAAGAAGTGAGGGGTTACCATCAGGAGGAATTCACCCACCTGGCAGTGGCAGCAGCCATCGCTTCCGGACGGGCAGACGTTGGATTAGGGATTGCCGCCGCCGCGCAGGCGCTGGGACTGGATTTCATCCCGCTCTATCAGGAACGATATGACCTGGTCATTCCACAGCGGTTTTATGTTGATCCTTTGCTGGCACCGCTTCTTAACCTGCTGCACGATACAGCTTTTAGAAATGCAGTCACTCGGCTGGCGGGGTATAATATCGAGCAAATGGGCCGGGAAATTATCTAACCAAGACCATGTGATAGTAGAAGATCGGGTGGGTAATAAAACACTGCGCGTTCATTTGAGTATCAAGTTTTCCATGTGAATCGGTTCGGCTTATTCCTCACGGCCCGTATCATTAAGAATATTAAGGAAGGTGATCATTATGACGCTCTCTAGTGGAATGACAGCACCAGATTTTTCACTGCCGGATGAAAACGGGGCGATCCGCTCTCTATCTGAGTTCCGTGGGCATCCATTAGTGCTATATTTTTATCCCAAGGATGATACACCTGGCTGTACCACGGAGGCCTGCAATTTCCGCGACAATTACAGCCAGTATGACCAGGCTGGTATCACCATCCTGGGTGTCAGCCCAGATACATCCAAATCGCACACGAAATTCAAGGCCAAGTATGATCTTCCGTTTACATTGCTTGCCGATGATGAGCATAAAGTGTGTGAATTGTATGGTGTGTGGGGTACCAAGAAGAATTATGGCCGTGAATATCAGGGTGTATACCGAACGACCTATTTAATCGACGAAAACGGCAAAATTATCCACGTGTTTAAGAACGTGAAACCTGCTGGGCATGCTGGAGAGGTGCTGGCTATATTACAGAGCGGAAAATAAACCAGGACAATGCTACAAATAAATCCTGCAGGCCTGATATCAGCTCTCGATATCAGGCCTGCAGGATTGTTGGTGGAGATGGCGGGAATCGAACCCGCGTCCGAAAGATTAGATCCGCGGATATCTACGAGCATAGTCGCTTGTTCGTTTCGCCGGCTGGTTTACAAGCGACAAAAAACTCAGCTGGCTAGCCGCTGGAGCCCGAAAGCCCCTCTTTCACACAGGTAGCGGTGTCGTGTATGGCACTCCGGCCTTGTGACGTTCACTCTACCACCGGCCGGAGAGCGGGGCAGGTGAACGTGAGCCTACGTGAGGCTCATGACTGCCTTTCTAGGGCTTATGCAGCGAGAGGAAGAGCAGCATAGGAAGTGTTATTGGCACTTGTGTTGTGCACTGATTTAGCGAGGTCGGTGCCTCTCGGCTCGCAATCCGGGCTCAGCCTCTCCCGTCGAAGCCTGTCATCCCCGGAACTTTTATTATACCCGAAACCATTCAGAAATCAGGCATCCTGCCTCCGGTGAAATCACCAGATGATTAAAATTTTATAATCTTTATTGAAAAATATGGTTCAAAATAAATTATAACTTGCCATGGATGTGATATACTACAGGATATTTAATGGTGGCTTCAGGCTATATTAATATTATGTTCCAGCCACAGGGAAAATTGAGCTTCTGAGCAGATAGTTTGCGTAATCATTACGCCAGACAAGCCTTGACTTTTGGAAAGTCACATGATGGACAACCGCGAGTATCGGCAATCTAAAAATCAAGCTAACCTGATTTCCATTTCGAACAAATTAATTCTTGCAGGGGGAAGTGAGTTATTTCAAAAAGGAGGTGCGTTTTAAAGCGATCACTTTACCCTTAAGCCTCAATGTTTTTTAACTGAGTTCCAATAATACTTTAGAAAGTCATATCTAAAAATCTAAAATCCCTTTGAGGAGGATAATATGAAATTAAAGTGGCTATTTAGCACGACAGTAATTGCACTTTTAATTGCTGTCGCCTTGATAGGCCTTGCTGGTCACGATTCGATCGTGGCAGCCCAAGATGAGGGCAACAAAATCGAAAGCGTGTTGCTGGATAAGTTCACCGCAGGTGGCAATTCTGATTTCATCGTGCGCTTCACCGAGCAGGCTGATCTTTCGGCAGCCTATTCGATGGATTGGGATGCACGCGGTGAGTATGTATATAACACCCTGCGCGATGTGGCTGCGAAAAGCCAGGTGAATGCCATCGCCATCGTTGAAACTGCCGGTCTGAAATACCAGACTCTATTCGGCGGGAACGACTTGTACATATGGAATGGCAGCCTGACGGATGCAGATGCCATTGCCGCATTACCCGAGGTAGCCTCCATCCGTGCCCCGCGCACATTCTACATCGACCCGACGGATGCCAATACTACCCTGAACAGCATCAATTGGTCAGGAGACCTGCTGGCCAGCAATGTGCTGGTAACTGCCGGGAACTCGCCCAATGCCACAACGGACTGGGGCATCACCGATACCAAGGCTGACCAGGCCTGGTTGTTGGGAGCCCGTGGTGCGGGCATCAAGGTGGCCAACATCGATACGGGTGTGCAATGGAATCACCCGGCATTGATCGACCAGTTTGCCTGCCCGGGCGATCCGAACAACCCGGACTGCTGGGATGATCCGAGCAATATCTGCGGTGCTGGTGGTGCCTGTGACAATCAAGGACACGGCAGCCACACTATGGGCACCATGGTGGCGCTCGATGACCCCTCGCTACCTTACATCGCTGGCATGGCCCCTGATGCCACTTGGATTGCCTGCAAGGGTTGCGAAACCAACTCGTGCTCAGAATTCGCGTTGGAGTCGTGTGGCGATTGGGTCGTGGCACCGGGTGGAGATCCAGCGAACCGGCCTGATGTGGTGAACAACTCGTGGGGTGGTGGCCAGGGCGATACCTGGTACCTCACTTACGTGAATGCCTGGACAGCAGCCGGTATCTTCCCCGCTTTTTCTGCCGGGAATTCTGGTCCTGCTTGTGGCTCTGCCAACAGCCCTGGTGATTATCAGGAGACCTTCTCCAGCGCAGCGCATGCCAGCAACCGGAGCATCGCCAGCTTTTCCAGCCGTGGGCCGAGCATGTTTGGGCATGATCCATATACCAAGCCCAACATTTCCGCCCCAGGCGTGAGCATTTGCTCCACGGTGCCCACCAACAGCTGGAGCTGCGGCTACAGCGGCACCTCCATGGCCAGCCCGCACACGGCCGGTGCGGTCGCCCAGGTATGGTCCTGCGCACCCCAGCTGCTTGGACAGATCGATGCCACCTTCCAAGCCCTGATCAATAGCACGGATACACCTCCGGCTGGTGATTGCGGCGCCCCTCCGGATGGCCAGGGCAACTACACCTTCGGTTATGGCTACCTGAATGTGCTGCAGCTGGTATCTTTGAATTGTGGTGTAGCCGACATCGGAACATTGCAAGGTTTTGTCTATGATCAGGATGACAATCCCATAGGCGGAGCCAGCGTGGTTGCCGCTCCT
>CAYLPS010000160.1:0-5589 GCA_964385625.1 uncultured Anaerolineaceae bacterium
GAGTATTATCTAAATTCCGCAATTTGACTGAATTGGTGACGTGGAATCCGGGTATGATCCTGCTGATTGCACTTCCTCCCTTTTCGGGCAATACTATCATGTTAATCAAATTGGTACAATACCGGGTTGTAGGAAGACCGTTGTGGATAGGGAGATACAAATCATCAGATTCACTTAAGCAAAATTATCTCGATAATTAAACCCGTGGAACTATTTCTTCGTCTTGTTTAGTAGAGTGGACCATGAGCCGGCAGCTTAGACGGTAACCATTTATTGTGTGTGAATCGCAGCCATGCCAGAGAGAAGCGTGTTATTTAGTGATTGATGTTCATAAGGATTGCTTAATTATTAAAGGCTTGCCGTAGGTATATAATTAATGTATGCTTTGTGTATAAGGAGGGATAAACCTATGTTATTCTTTGTCATCCTGGCTTTACTGATCGCCATATTTGCGATTGTATTTGCCCTGCAAAATACTGCCACCGTGACAATCAGTTTTCTCGTTTGGCATTTTCAGGGATCTTTAGCTTTGATCTTGATCGTGACATTGCTGGTAGGAGCAGCGATTGCCTTTCTGGTCTACCTGCCCAGTATTCTTCGCCATCACCGCTCGATACGCAGGTTACGTAGGCAAGCCTCCGAATTAGAGAGTAACCTGAACGAAAACAAGCAGCACCTGGCCGATGCCCTGCTCAAGCTACAAGAACCGCCTGCCCCTACGTCGCCACCTCAGTCGACCACCAAGCCGCCCGATCAATCCACATCGTCTTCTTAAGCTCGGATTGGGTAATTCTTTGCCACCTGGTTGAAACGAAGATCAGGTAGATCTGACGATGAACACAACTCTTGTGCCATTCTTTCATTAAGGAAGGATGGCAAATGAAATTATCGATAACTTATGAGGGTTATACTGGCTGATTGAATAGCCATATTTTATGGATAATCACGATCTAAATAATTATAGGTTGTACGGCATCAGCCGCTCACCTTTTGTTGCGGTAGTCAATAAACCTGGGGGAACAGGCATCTGGATATTAGGATAAATAAAAACCAGGAGACAATATGAAGAAAGGCACCCCTCAATAAACAGTCCCTTGAAATGATTAAGCCTTGTCTCACCTGGGGATTGGATTGGGCAGGAGCAGATGATCATGGAATACATTCTAAATATTTATTATCAGAATACTCGGCATACCAAGCTGAAACCTAAGTATCACTATGTTGCCAATTGACTTTAGCCATTTGCCTCCCGAATATCTGCATCTATTGGAGATAACCCGGGAAAAATACAACCTGGAAGTCATTCCCTTACAGGAGCTTAACGGCGGGCGTACAGGTGCTTTCGTTTACCTGGTCAGTGTCTCGAAAGGCGATCGGCAGCAGATTCAGCATCTGGTGGTTAAATTCGACCATGTCAACCCGAAAGCAAAGCAAACTGAAGTTGAGAGGCATCAGCTTGCTTTAAACCAGGCTCCTATACGATTTTCCAGCCAGCACATGGCCGAACTGGTATATGAGGTTGAAGACCAGGGAGCAGTTGCTCTTTTTTACTCGATTGCCGGACAGTCTTTACAGCAGTATCGTACACTTGCCTCGGTGGAGAATCAACGCAGGTTGGAAGTGCTTTTCCACATCACAAACGAAAACTTGTTGAATGGTTGGAATGCCGGAGCATCTTTTGCACAAGCATTGCACCCACAGATGATATTAGAAAAATGGCTGGGTTATAGGCTAAAGATTGAAGGTCAGATTGGATTATTTTTACAAGATAGCTTGAGCATTGATCCGCACATCGGAGGTTTCGTGATCCAGGGGCAAATTTATCCCAATCCTTTAGAATACGGGGTAAATGCTGATCGCTGGAACACGACCCGTCCGCTGGATATACTTACCGGATTTCAACATGGTGACCTGAATATCGGCAATATTTTGGCGATGTTTGCCTCCGATTCGGCCGAATTGCTCGGATATTTCCTGATTGATTTCGCCCTGTTTAAACCAGGCATGCCACTTTTCTACGACCAACGCTACCTCGAGTTGTCGTATCTGATTCGTGAATTGGAACGCGTGCCTATGGAAAAATGGGTCGATTATGTCAGTTTCTTTGCCAGCAACGATATTCCTGACCCAAAGGATGTTGCTGTTGAGATGGCAGGCGCATGTACGGTTATTAATGCAGGCAGAATATCCTTCGAAAGATGGATTCATGAAGCCCATCCAAGCCTGTCCGATGATTTATGGGGCCAGTTTTGGTTGGCTGCAGTTGCAGTGGGTTTAAATTTCTGCAATAAAGGCGTCCTTTCCCCAGAGGAACGACTGGCGGCATTGACCTATAGCGCTGCTCATCTTAAACGATATTGCCAGCAATTCGGTATCCCCTTACCAGTTGATGTAATCTCGTTATACGAAGCCGATCGACAGAAGACAAAACAGCTTAATTTTAGATCAGTTATTCCTCACCTCTACCGCGGGAAAAATCTACCGGTCCTGCTTACCCCATTCATTGGTCGATTGGAAGAGGTGAAGTCTGTAACCGATCTTTTGATGAGCGAGGGAGTGCACCTGGTTACTCTAACTGGCCCTGGAGGCACCGGGAAAACCCGCCTTGCCCTCCAGGTAGCTACGGAGCTTCAGGATAAATTTGATGGCGGTGTATTTTTTGTCGATCTAGCGCCTGTGCGCGATCCCGCAGCAGTCCTACCAGCCATTGCCCGCACGATTGGCTTGCGAGAACAAAGTGACCAACCATTGATCGAGGTGTTGAAGCGATATTTTCAGCCTTTGAGGATCATGCTGCTATTGGATAATTTCGAACAAGTCACGGCTGCCGCGTTGGATATTGCTGAGCTGATGCGGGAATGCCCGAATATAAAGCTGGAGGTGACCAGCCGGGAGGCACTTTCCATACGAGGGGAGCAAGTTTTCCAGGTTCCGCCTTTAAAGTTACCAGATTTCGAACCCCAACAAACCACGCTCGACCAGCTTTCCAGGGCTGAGGCCATTCAGCTGTTCGTTGATCGCGCCAAGTCTGTTAAACCTGCGTTTCAGCTGACGGAAGAAAATGCACATTCTGTCGCGGAATTGTGTGTTCGGCTGGATGGACTCCCATTAGCCATAGAGCTCGCCACAGCTCGGATAAGCCTCTTTTCGCCACAAGATATACTCACCCGGGTGGGGAGCAGCCTGAAGTTGTTGAGCAGCGGGGTTCGCGACCTGCCAGAAAGACAGCAGACATTGCGCCGCACGATTGACTGGAGTTACGAATTGCTTAATGCGGGTGAACAGCGCTTATTTGAGCTATTATCTGTATTTTCTGATGCCACGATTGAAGCCATTGAGGGTGTAGTCGATTTGGTTGGATTCCCCGAGGATCTGAATATCGAGGTATTGGATAGCTTGACTTCACTGGTGGCGAAAAATCTGCTGCAAAAAGTAGATCTTCCCTCAGGGATCACCCGATTGGCAATGCTCGAAACAATCCGTGAATACGCTTGTGAACACCTGGACGGAAAACCTGATTTCAGCCAGGGTGTGCGCCTGGCTCACGCTACCTATTTTGCCGACTTTTCGCAGTATCAATGGGAACATCCGGTTGGGGATGGCAGGCAAGCGGTAATTAAAAGGCTGGAAGCTGACATTGAAAATCTGCGGATTGCCTGGAATTATTGGGTGGTGCAAGGGAACCTCGAACAGTTGCGTAAATTATCCGAGAGCTTGTGGCTTATTTATGATGCCCAAGGTTGGTATCACGCAATATTAGACCTTACCCATGACCTGTTATCGGTCCTATCATCATCCCCATCTACCCCAGAGCTTGTGCAAGAGAGATTTCTGCTGCAAACCAACCTGGCCCGAGCCCTGATGGCGGTGAAGGGCTATACCCCCGAAGTTGAAGAGGCGTACAATCGTGCCCTGCAACTGGCCCAATCATCCGATCAGGGTTCTCAAATGTTTCCTGTTTTACGAGCCCTTTATTCCTTTTATACATTCCGTGGCGAATTCGAAAAAGGTCTATCAATTGGCAGGCAGATTCTGGAATTGGCGGAGCGCAATAATGATAATTACATGCTTATGACTGGATATTTTGTGCTCGGTTCAAGCCTTGCTTTCACTGGTGAGAATCAAACCGGGCTTGAGTATATGGACAAAGGAATAAACAGTATCGACCGGCGATGGCATCCATCCAGGCGTTTCTTGCTCGGCAATTATCCTGGGGTTTCATGTTACACCGCTTCATCCTTTCTTCTTTGGGGGTTGGGTTATCCTGATAAGGCTATCCAAAGAGCCAATGCATCGGTGGAATTGGCTAAAGAGATTGGCCATCCCTATAGCCTGGCATATGCCTTGTTTCATAATGGCTATTTGCGCTATTGGATGCGTGAAATTTCTCTCAGCCTGGAATATGCCCAGGCAGTTCTCGAAGTATCCGAAAAGCACCAGTTCCAGATTTGGAATGCGGTGGGCAACTGCCTGCAAGGGGCGGCTTTAGCCGGGATTGGCAAGCCGGAAGAGGGAATGCAAATTATCCAACATGGGATGGACCTGTACCAGGGTTTGAAAAGCCCGCCAATATTCTGGCCAATTTTACGCAGCTTGCAGGCAAAAGTCTGCGGGCAAGCTGGTAAGCCTGAATTGGGATTGAGTTATATTGAAGAGTCAATCGCCATTCCAACCAACGGCTACGGGAAAGTGCTCCTGGTGGAATTTTTCCAAATCAAGGCAAACCTGCTCCTAATGCTCGCTCCAAACAAACCTTCAGATGCCGAACCCTGGTTTATGCAAGCCCTGGAGCTCGCCCGTGAGCAGGGTGCTGTAATGCTGGAGCTGCGCGCGGCCATAAGCCTGGCGCGGTTATGGCGCGAGGCGGGCAAGGAGATACAAAGCCGCCAGCTGCTGATCGATGCTTATCAGAAACTGACCGAAGGATTCTCGACGGTTGACTTGGAGGAAGCCAGGTTAATGCTGGAAGAAATGGCATAATTATGGCGAGTCTCCTCACATCAAAATCCGATGAACAGCAAATTGGAGTAGGCGCTACTGAGCAATTAAATTTGCGGGTATCGGTTGCCAGCCTCATAAAATTAATTTTAATCAACGCGGGGGATGGCAGGCGTATGCTGGCGCTCGAACGGACTGCAACGCTGCGGGAAAACCAGCAAAAAACTGAGATCATGGTCAAGGCAAAACCGTTTGGAGGCGCAGTTCGGCTGGCTAACGAGCAGGCTTTCAATAATTCAATCGGTGATTTCCATTATGACAGCCAGCGCTCGCGCCAGGAAGCTGACCTGCGTATATATATTAACCCTGCTTCATGGAATAGTGTAAAGAAGCTTTGTAAGGAGCATGCTTTAAACCCCCAGATAGGTATTCTGGATTACAGCCCCGGACGTGAATTGGCTGAAGAATTTAAGGATACTTTGCAATTAGGCATAAATCAAGATCAATACCAAGTAAAGTTTGAGGCAATGGTAGTTGAAGATCAGCCGGTAAGAACAGAAAACGTGAGATCACCTGGCTCTATGACCACGCGAATCTATTACATATTTAAGGCCCGAATAGAGAATAATGAATTAATATCGAGCTTACTGG
>CAYLPS010000161.1:0-5459 GCA_964385625.1 uncultured Anaerolineaceae bacterium
CCCTGACACCCACCTATACCCCCACCGAAACACCCACGCTGACCCCACAAGCTACCGCGATCCCCATTCCCCCTCCCGATCAAAGTGGCGTTCAATTTGGTGATTGGTTGATCGCCTTGGTAGCTACGGTGATTATCAGCGGTACAAATTACTGGTTTTCCAACCTGAAGAACGGCCTTCGCTGGGGTGTACGGTCTGGGTTGATCCCTTTGATTGGTGGAATGGTCACCTACACCTACCTGGCAGTGAATCTGCCGGGTAGCGCCTCCATGCTGGAGCATATGGGAACCTGGGCAGTGGTATTACTCGCTATAATTGGGGCAGCAATTGGAGTGGCCGCGGCATGGATCTGGCAGGTGACGGATTCTCGCAGAATTAAGACACCTCAAAGTTAGCGCGCCAGCGTGACAATTAAGCTAAGCACGACCAGCGCGGCTGCAACCCACAGCAATATCTGCTCGCGCGTGGCCGAAAGGATCATCCATAATGATGGCGGTGGTGCCTTTCTGGCTGGGCGAATGGGTGGCGTCCAGTTCCCGATCAATGCCTGGCGGAAAGTTTCGATATCCTGGGGACGTTCGTCGGGGTGCAGGCTCATAGCCCACAGGATTGCTTTTTCAGTCCGCACACTAATTTCCTGGTTGATTTGCCGTGGAGGGGTTAAATCTTCGGGATGTAAGAATCTCTCCCGAGCCTCCCTGGGAGGCTGGTTGGTCAGTAAATGATAAAGGGTTGCCCCAAACGCATAGATATCGCTGCGCCGGTCGGTGTGACCGGTATCACCGCCATATTGCTCCAAAGGAGTATATAGTGCCGTGCCCCTCCCCTGCAGAATCGTAACTGTCATTTCCTCAGAGGCCAGGATTTTCACCAGGCCAAAATCCACCAGTTTGATTATCCCGCTGGGTGTAACCTTGAGGTTGCTCGGCTTGATATCTCGGTGCAGGATCGGCGGTGATTGGTTGTGCAGGTAATTCAACGCATCCGCGATCTGGCTAGCCCAGGCTAGCACCTCCGTTTCAGGCAAGAATTCACCGCGCTGGCGGGCTTGTTGCATCAGTGTACGCAGGTCATCGCCCGGCACATAATCCATTGTCAGGTAGTCACGCTGGCCGATTGAAAAATAATCGGAGACTTTAGGCAGGTTGGGGTGATCGAGCCGCGCTAAAACTGTCGCTTCACGGAGGAATTGTTCACGCGATTGCCGGACAATCTCCAACGGCAATGTGCGGTCATGCTCAACCTCTTTAAGCGCACATTGCCGCCCTTGCAAGTGAAGGTCATCTGCAAGATAGATACTGCCCATTCCGCCGTGCCCAATAATCCTCCGGATTTTGTAGCGACTTCTCAGCACTTCTCCAGTCTTTAAGGGCGTCGGCATATCATTTATCATCCGTTGGCGAAACGGATAAGGATATTATACCTTTGGTTGCTTGATGAGTAGATATATTTACCATCACCAGTAAAAGAAATATTAAATCCGGATATTTCCTACCCTGTAGAAATCTGCTTCCATCTTTCCTTAATTTGATAACCGGCGGTTTTATGTCATGCCTGGATACAGGTGTACCGGACGAGACGGCTCTCATTTTGGAGGGAGAAGCGTTGGGCAACAAAACCCTGCCCGCCGCTGATATTCCGTATAATGCTGGTTGGGTAATCGTGGTAAACTTAACCCATCAGACAACGCCGAGCCCTCCACCCAATTAAATCATGGTATATTTATCTATCCCTTTGTTAAGAATAGTTTCTATAAAATTATATATAGGAACATGATATGGCACTGGAGACTGAGGATTATCCATTACTGATCGCCCAAACAGGGCCACTCAACGGACAGCGTTGGATCATTAAGGATGATATCCTGGTCGGTCGGGATGACTCGTGCAATGTAGTCATACAAAATCGCCAGGTTTCACGCTACCATGCACGGTTTATCCAACTGAGTAATGGAGTTCAGCTTGAGGACCTGGGCAGCAAAAACGGGACGCATATCAACGGGTCGGAGGTATTTGAACCGGTCATCCTCCAGGATGGCGATATCATCCAAATCGCCTTTGCCCAGCAATTTGTATATATGAGCTCTGATTCCACGATTCCCCTGGAGCTGGGTAATACTAAAACTCCACTCGGCGAAGAGACTCCCCGTCTGCTTCGTCTGGAAAAACGCTCACGGCGTGTTTGGATCGGGGATGTCGAGCTTTTACCTCCGCTTTCCGTCTCACAATACCAGTTGCTGGATCTATTATATGGAAATCCAGGCCGCGTGGTTAGCCGGTCTGAGTTGATCCAGGCAGTGTGGGGCAAGGAGGATGCGGTAGGAGTATCTGAGCAAGCCCTGGATGCATTAATACGCCGCTTGCGCGATCGCCTGTCAGCAATCAATTCCAGCCATCAATTCCTGGTCACTGTACGTGGCCACGGCTTACGCCTGGATAATCCCCCCCAAGAGAATTAAATCATTCGGGGCTGCCTGGCAGCCCCGAATTTTTTTATGAAAGATTGGCAGTCATGGTCATCCGCAAGGCTGCGCCGAAGAGCTTGTTCATGCGCGCTTTCAATTCGGCATCATCACCCGATTCGCTGCGCGTTAGCAACCCGGAGAGAATGTCCATGAACTCAGGTGTAATTTCATTCTTATGCTCATCCAGTTTCCTGGACAATTCATCATCCGACGACGCAGCTTCCAAAAGCTCCTCGATCAATGCCACCTCAGGAGGAGGGCTGCTGGCCTTGTCAACCACATCTTCGATTTGTTTGAGTTTACTGATTTTTTCCAGGTCTCCCACTTTTCGGGCTGCTTCCATCTCTTCATTAAAAACATTTACGAAAAACTCATCCACCACTGCCAGATTCTGGGACATGGTTTGAGTGACATCTTTAGTTTGCAGGATGCTGTTCAGGTTTTTCCTGGCCTGGATCACCCGCTCTTCCATCTGTTTATCAATTTCACGCGTCATATCCAGCAGCTGGTCGCGCAACTTGATCAATCTCTCCCTGCCATCCGCCCGGGCACGGTCGATGCGTTCGCTGAGCATCCTGAAAAACTCGTAATCCATTCCAGGCCGGCTGAGACTCACCAGGACGCTCAATTGGGTCTCATTCGGCGCTTTAATCACCATCTCCAGCAATTTTTCCCTGGTCAACGATTTCCCTGCCGATTGCAGGGTTTTAATAGCTGCCTCCACGTCTTTCGATTGTTCCTGGATCTGCTTGCCATAAGTTGTGCGGGTGATTAATTTTTTCTGTAGATCGCTCAAACGCTTGGCAGATTCCTGGTCTCCATTGACGGCTGAGGCTTCGGTCAATCGGGTGAGCAAATTAAAGAAATCACTGTCAAAGAGAGCATCTTCACTGCTGGTAATTTCATCAATGCTTTCGTCTGAGGCATTGATCAAGCGCTGCAGTAAATTCATGCGCTCCTGCTGGGCCTGGATCATCTCCCTGGTGATCCCATCTGCCGCCAGGATGCTCTCCACCATGGTCTGTAAAGTCAGCATCGCCTTAGGTTGTAGAAGGTAGGCTTTCCTTTTTTCTTGAGGCAGGCTGTTGGTGAGGCGGGTAATGATCGGTCCGATAATGCGTTCCTGCTCGTTGATGGGTAAGGCCAGCTCGGGAGGAAAATATGTGAGCAATAATTCTTTTTCCGGATCATGATACACCAACGGTGTGGCGATCATCCCCTGGTAACCACAGTTCGGGCACGAAGCAAAATTAAACGCCCCCGAGAGTATTTTTTGTTTTGCCGCTGGGTCCTGGCCGACATCAAACAGCTGTTCGATATCTGCCATGATCGGCTGGCGGCAGTTTGGACAATTGATACGCGTTTTAGGCATTAATATCTCCTGGTTATAATCGCCCTCCTATACAGGTTCAGGGCAAAAAAACTATTATGATGTAATCAACTGCGCGGTATCGAAAAACAAATACGAGCCCCATTCCCTGGCTGGGTGTCAATCCAGATCCGGCCGCCATGTGCCTCAACCACCGCACGCGCCAAGTATAAACCCAAACCCGCACCTTTCGTGGTCCGTTTGGCGATTGATGACCGGTAAAAGCGGTCGAATATATGCGGGATATCTTCAGGCGCGACCCCTGGTCCCTGGTCGCTGACACACACGATGACCTGCTGGAGAAGGACTTGCCCCCGAATGCGAATCTCACCCCCATCCGGCGAATATTTTATCGCATTAGATATCAGGTTGGCCAATACCTGCTCGATGCGCGTTTCATCCCCATTCACAATTGGAAAGTTTTCCGGGAATTCGACCGCGATTTTGTGGATGGTGGACTGTGTCTGGAAGCGTTTAGCAACTCGCTCGGCGAGCGCATCCAGGGCAATATCGGTCGGGTTTATGGTCAAACCACCGGCTTGCAAGCGGGAAGCATCCAGCAAATTTTCGATTAAATTGGTCAACCGGTCCGCTTCTTCTTCAATTACAGCCAAGCTGTCCTTAATGATTTCACGATCCCAATCCGCATCCTCCCTGCGTAAGGTCCCCACATACCCTTTAATCAGCGCCACAGGGGTCTTCAGCTCATGGCTGATCACCGAGATAAAGGTGCTCTTGAGCTCCTCGGCCTCGCGAAAACGGGTGATGTCACGTACGGTGGCAATGATATTGAGTAAATTCCCTTCTGCTGAAATCAGCGGAGCATAGGTGATACCCACGGGTAAGGGGACCTGTGATGACCTTTGCAAGTCCCCTTCCACATAAAGGGTGGCGTTGGAGGTCAGTGGCCAGCCTCCAGCTTCAGCTTGCTCAAGAGTCAGCATGTCATCAGGGCACTTCAAATCGATCACAGCTTCGTGTGAATTGCCCACGATCCGATTCATCGGCTCGCCCAGCATCCGGATGAAAGCCGGGTTACAGCGGGTGATCATATGCGCCGGCGACAGGATCAGGATGCCATCCGCAGCAGAGTCGAGCAAGGCATCCATACGCTGTTTATCCTGGATGACCTGCTGATAGAGCTGGGCGTTATCCACTGCGATCGCAGCCTGGTTGGCGAAACTTTGCAGTAGAGCCCGATCATTAGATGAAAAAATGCCCGGGTAATTGCGGAAAATAAAGATCACCCCGATCACCCTTTCTCTGGTAATCAGGGGCAAACCCACCCCGGTCAATAGACCAAGGCCCACCGTCCTGGCTAAAGTCTGCAGCACACGGTTAACCTCAGGCAGCTCAAAGCGTGCCGGGTCTTCATTGTCTGGAATTTGCGCCAGCAGTGGCTCAAGATAACGTGCCAGGCTGGCCGAAATACCCAACCGGGTGGCGATTTTCCAACCGCCTTTCTCAGCCCGCAAAGCAATTAAACCCGCCTGGCCGGCTAACATTTCCGCCGAGATATATAGAATCCTCCCCAGGAGCTTATCTAAATCAAGCTCCTGGGTCAGTGCTCGGCTGATTTCCAACAAATAATCGCGCTGTCGTACGCGAAAATCAGGCAACATGTGT
>CAYLPS010000162.1:0-5320 GCA_964385625.1 uncultured Anaerolineaceae bacterium
AAATTCCCGCTTAAACCCCTTGTAGATTAGAACATTTGTGCTATAATATAGTCGTTGAACCCCTGGCACGGAAAAAGCGGAGCAAAGCGCTCGCTCAACCGTGCCAAACTTTTTAACCGCCTCAGGGCAGTCCCTCCTGCTGCCCGGTGCTTACCGGCGCCTCCCCTGCCAGGGAACCAGGGCACGCAGCTTTGTCACCCGCCCGTGCCAGGAGTTCACAGATCCTATGCCTAACTCGCGCGGCGCCCCCAAGGGCAACCTGAACGCACTGAAACACGGCTTTTACTCCCGCCTGTTCCACGCAGCAGAAGCCAACGACCTGCCGGGAGACGATTCCGGCAGCCTGCAGCACGAGATCACCCTGCTGCGGGTGATGATACGGCGCACCATGGAGCTGGCAGATGGCATCGAGGACCTCAAGGAAGCCACGCGCGCCCTGGATGCCCTGGGCGCCGCAGCCAGCCGGCTTGCCAGCCTGCTGCGGGCAGAAAAAACCTTGAACAGCTCGAATTCACTTTTGGCAGACGAAATTTCAACCGCCATTCAGCAGGTAAACCAGGACTTAAGGAGCAAAAATGAAAGATAACTATCCCAAGCCCCTCCAGGTGGGCTCACGGCCCATCACACCCGGGCTGCCCAACCCCACATGCCCGATCCTGCTGGAAGCCAGGGACGTGCTGGAGAAAGCCCAGGACCTGCAGCGAGTGATGCGCAAGCTGCGCCGTTCCACCCAGCGCTGCGCCACCTGCCCAGAAAGGGCAGCCTGCCCCACCATGAGCTACTTCGCCCAGGCAGTGGATACCGCCATTCGCGAGCTATGGCTCGAGTGGGGATTGAGCCCTGAATGAAGACGAAAAGCGATTGACAGTTGGCAATGGGTAACTGAGTGATGCCACAAGAATCCGAGGAGCGCTCCAACCGGCTGATTGCCGAGCAGCTGGGGCACACCATCGACCTGATCAAAGCCGAGCTGAGCGCCATACGCCAGGAGCAGCAGCACAACAACGAGATCAACCAGCTGCGCTTGAAGACCCTGGAGATGCAGGCCAGTGACTATGAAAAACGCCTGCGCGAGCTCACCGAAAGTGCCACCCAATTCAAGCTGCTGGTTAGCCTGGCCTTGGGCGGCGGCTTGCTCTCGCTGATCGAGCTGGTGCGCAGCCTTCTGCACCTATGATGCCATCCTATGAACGCCTGGTCCATGAGTGCAAGGAAGTTATGCGCACCATGGACCTTTTCTGCGCTGCGGCCAGTGGCATCAGGTTGCGCAGCTACCAGCGGAACATAGCGCAGGCCGTGGTCGATTCGGTTACCAGGCAGCGGGGGCTTACCTTCGTGGTGATCTTTCCTCGCCAGTCGGGTAAGAATGAGCTGCAGGCGCAGATCGAGACTTACCTTCTGGCCATCTACAGCCAGCACATGCAGGCCGAAATGGTCAAGGTCTCGCCCACCTGGAAACCGCAATCCCTTAATGCCATGCGCCGGCTGCATCGTACTATCTCCAAGAACATCATCACGCGTGACCGTTGGTCCAAGCGCCAGGGGTACATCTACCAGGTTGGATCCGCCATGATTTACTTCCTCAGTGGTTCGCCAACCTCGTCGATCGTGGGCGCCACCGCCAGCCTGCTGCTGGAGTGTGACGAGGCCCAGGATGTTGAAATCACCAAGTGGGATAAAGAAATCGCCCCCATGGCTGCCTCCACCAACGCTACCCGGGTATTTTGGGGTACAGCGTGGACCTCGAAAACCTTGCTGGCCCGCGAGCTGCGTGCCGCACGCCTGGAAGAGAAGAAAGACGGTCTCCGTCGCACGTGGTTACTCACCGCCGACGATGTAGGGGCCGAAGTGCCGGCTTATCGAAAGTTCGTCGACGAGCAGGTAGCGAGGCTTGGGCGAAACAATCCCCTGGTGCGCACGCAGTATTTTTCAGAAGAGATCGACGCCGAGGGTGGCATGTTCCCCATGGGCCGTCGTGTGCTCATGGTCGGTTCCCATCCCGCGCAGCTCGAGCCGCAGCCTGGCCATGTGTATGCCTTCACCATCGACGTTGCCGGTCAGGATGAGGGTGCCGTGCAGGACCTGGCTTCGCTGCAGAACCCCAGGAGGGATAGCACGGTCCTGACCATCTTCGAGCTCGAATTGCCCGGCAGTGATCAGCTCATCAGCAAACCCATCTATCGGGTGGTGAGCCGTATCGCCTGGCAGGGAGTGAAGCACTCGTCAATTTACTCCGTGATCATCGGCCTGGCCGAGACCTGGCAACCGGTGAAGGTGATCATCGATGCCACCGGCGTGGGTGCTGGCATGGCCGGCTTCCTGGCCGATCGCCTGGGTAGCCGCGTGATCCCCTTCGAGTTTAGCCAGGTGAGCAAGTCAGACCTGGGATGGGCTTTTATCTCCGTCGTTGAGACCGGGCGTTACAAAGACTTTTCGCCCTTAGACAGCATCATGTCTGAGCAGCTTGAATACTGCCAGTATCAAATCATGGATGGCCCGGGCAAGATCATGCGTTGGGGTGTACCGGATGGCACCCGCAGCGTTGCCAGCGGTGACCTGGTGCATGACGACTATGTGCTTTCTGCAGCTCTTATCGCCCAGCTTGACGAGGAAACCTGGGGCATCGGTGAGAGCCAGGTGGTTAACCAGAAAGATATCCTGGAAACTCTAAAATTTTAGGAGAGTGATCATGCGCATCATAGGTTGTGACGTTTCACATTGGGAGGGCGACATCGATTGGCAGGTTGCCAGCCAGTGGATCCCCTTCTGCTACTTCAAGTGTACGGATGGCAGGCGTTTTCTCGACCCATCCTTCAAAGCCAACCAGGCTGGCCTGCAAGCACGCGGCGTGCCGCATGCTCCTTACCACTTCTTCCAGCCAGACCAGGACCCTGTCGCCCAGGCCGAATGGTTCATCAAGAACGCCAGTGCCGAGTACCCGCGCTACATCGTGGACGTGGAAACCGCCGCCGCTCATGACGACGACGTGGGCAAGCCCCTGTACCAGTTCCTGCTCAGCGTCGAGAGCCTGGCGAAGGTACGCTGCGCCATCTACACGTCGGCCGGATTCTGGAATGAGCACGTCCATCCCAAGCCAGCCTGGGTTAAAGACTACGAATTGATCGTCGCCCACTACACCGCCCAGCGTGTGCCCACTCTTCCCATCGGTTGGACCACGTGGCGCATCTGGCAGAATACCGATAGCTTCTACTTCCCGGGCTGCAGCTCGGCCGCCGATGGCAACTGGTTCAATGGCAGCCTGGAAGAGTGTCGGGATTGGTTCGGGAATTACCGGGCCGTGGAGCCGCCAATCTTCCACGCCACCCGCTTGCGCAGCCTGTTCGACCAGCTACACGTGCGCAAATCTCCCAACAAATTCTCCAGGGATTTAGGTTGCCTGGCCAAAGGCGACATGGTCGAGCTCGACGAGCTGGGAGGGGTGGACGTGTGGGTGCACCACTCCAGGGGCTGGACCGCCGTCGAGCAGAATGGATACCGTTACATGGAGGTGATGAAATGACTATTTTTCAAAGAATCATGAATTTGCCGGCGGAGATCTCGAAGTCATTTTCAATGAAGTTTGCAGTTACGCCCAATCTGGCCACCGATGATCACTGGCAAACCATCAGCGGGCGCCGTCATGATCGAACCTGGTCAGAGATCCAGGAGCAGTATGCCGATGCGTTGACCGCCTGGCGCAAGAACCCCATGGCCTGGCGCATCATTTCCACCACCGTGAACTTCGTCATCGGTGAGGGCATTACATTCAGCTCACCCTTCCCGGCCTTGAATGATTTCATCCAGCGCTTCTGGTTGCATCGCAAGAACATCATGGATCAGCGTCTTCACACCATGTGTGAAGAGCTTTCACGGTCAGGTGACCTGTTCGTGCTGCTGTTCAGAAATTCGGTCGACGGCATGTCTTACATTCGATTTGTCACCAAGGATCAAATCCAGAAGATCGAGACGGCCGCCAATGATTGGGAAACGGAACTTGTGTTTTGGGAGGTGGCCCAGCCCGGTGAGACTTCACCCAGGCGCTGGCTTTCACCGAATCACCCCGAAGCATTCGCAGCCGATGCTGTGATGCTGCACTACGCCGTGAACCGGCCCATGGGTGCGCTGATGGGAGAGAGCGACCTTACCACCATCATCCCCTGGCTGCTGCGTTACAGCCGCATGCTCGAGGATCGTGTCAGGTTGCATTGGGCAGCTCGTGCGTTTCTTTACCTGGTCACCGTGCCACCCAACAAGGTGGACGCCAAGAGCGCACAGTACGCCGCCGCTCCCGAAAGCGGATCCATCGTGGTCAAGGATGAGAGCGAGACCTGGGAAACACTCACCCCCTCCCTCAGGGGTGCCGATGCCGGCTACGATATGAAGGCCGTGCGCATGTTGATCGATACCGGGTCTGGGCTGCCTCCCCACTGGCGAGGCGAGGGCGGCGACGTGAATGTGGCCACCGCCGAAGCCATGCAAGGCCCTCCAGAACGCTTCCTGATGAAAAGACAGCAATATTTCGTCTATTTACTCGAGGATATTTTAACCTGGGCCTTCCATCGGGCGGTTGAGATCGGTGCTGAGACTGATATCGGCGAGACAGATTACAACAAAATTTACACCGTCGAGAAGGCCGACGTCAGCCTGCGAGACAACAGCCTGCTGGCCAAGGCCGCCAGTGAGCTGGCCATCAGCTTTGCCACCTTGCAGAATACCCTGCAGGGAAGAAGCACCACCCTGCAACGCATGTTCACCGACTTTGTATTCAAATTTTTTGGTGAGACCATCGATTATGAGACCCTGGAGAAGATCATGTCTGAGGTCGCTTCGAACCCCATCCAGCCGGTACCCATCCCTGGGCAAAGACCAGGGAATATTCCATCGTAGGGGCACGGCGTGCTGTGCCCGAAAGAGAGGAGCAATGGATCTGAGTAATTTTCTCGTCAACCCGGTCACTTTGGCCTTGATCGTGCTCGGCATCGTCGAGTTCATCAAGAAGTTCAACGTGACCGGCAACAAGCTCATGCTTGTATCCATGGGGGTGGGTATTTTCTTTGGGCTGCTCTACAAAACGCGTGACATGTACGTGCCGGCCCAGCCATATATCGACGTGGCCTTCTTCGGCATCGCCGTGGGCCTGGGGGCCAGCGGGATTTACAGTTTCGTCAACGATCGCTTTCCCGCCACCAAAGCCAGCCTCAAGGTCACCAGGATTGTCAAAGGGCCATCCAGTGAGGAGGATAAATTTCAATAATTATCTTCATCACACAGATTCTTTGCGTTCTTTGTGCCTTTGCGGTTTTGATTTTTTTAGGAGTAG
>CAYLPS010000163.1:0-5272 GCA_964385625.1 uncultured Anaerolineaceae bacterium
CACCGAGCCCACTCGACCCCCAATACCCTGGTCGATCTCGTCAAAAATCAGCGTGGGGATAAGATCTGCCTGGGCCAGCACATTCTTGATGGCCAGCATTAATCGCGAGGTCTCACCACCTGATGCAATTTTTACCAGCGGTTTTAATCCCTCACCCGGGTTTGGAGCGACCAAAAACTCCACGCGCTCCAATCCCGTCGCATCAAATGCCACCCGGCGCCCATCTCCCAAGGGAGCTCCTTCTTCAGACAGGCGCTGGGCGAAATTTACCTTGAACTTCGCTCCCATCATGCTGAGGTCTTTCAACTCAGCTTCGAGGGCCTGTTCCAACCTGGCTGCGGCAGCGTGTCTGTTCGCGCTCAGCAGCTCTCCCATTTCACCCAGTTGTTTCAGCAGCTGCTGCTCTTCCCCTTCCAACTCAGAGATACGCTCTGAAGCGTGGGTGATTGAATCCAGCTTTTTGCGAGCCTGACCGGCAAATTCCAAAACAGCGGTGATGCTTTGCCCGTACTTGCGTTTTAGATTCTGGATCAGGTTCAGGCGTATTTCCACCTGGTCGAGGCGTTTCGGGTTGAACTCCACGCTTTCCAGGTAATCGCGCAAGCTGGCAGCCAGGTCGCTCAGTTCGTCCAAAGCCGATTGGGTGCGCTGGCTGAGCTTTGCCTGCTGCGGGTCTAGCCGAGCCAGGGTATTCAGCAGAACGGTCACCTTTCCCACCAGGTCAGACACTCCGGGTGATTCAAGCGTGCCTTCATCGAGGATCTGGATGGCTTCCTGGACAGTGGTTGAAATGTTCTCGGCGTTCGACAGGCGGGTGCGCTCGGCACGCAGCCCTTCTTCTTCGCCATCCTGCAAGTGAGCTGCCTCTATCTCATCGATTTGAAACCTGAGGATGTCGATTTGCCTGGCAGCTTCGCTTTCTACAATGCGCAACTCAGCCAGCTGCTTTCGAACCACCACCAGCTGATGGTACTTGGACTGGTATTCAGCCAGCTGCTGCTCGAGGTGAGCGTAGCTATCCAGCAAGCCCAGGTGCTGGCGAACATGCAGCAGGGATAGATGCTCCGATTGCCCATGCACATCCACCAGGTAATCACTGAGCTCACCAAGCAGGTGCATGCTCACGCTCCTGCCGTTCACCCGTGCTATGCTGCGCCCATTGTTACGGATCTCCCGCCCAAGGGTAAGCGTGCCGTCCTCATCTTGCAACGCTTCACGTTCCAGGATTTGCCTCACCGGTTGGCTCATCTCATGCGGAATGCTGAAGATGGCCTCTATCAAAGCTCGCTCAGCTCCCTTGCGCACCATGGTTGCCTCAGACCGGCTTCCCAGGATGGCTTCCACAGCATCGATAATGATGGACTTGCCAGCGCCAGTCTCACCGGTGAAGATGTTCAGGCCTGGATGGAAACCCAGATCCAGCTGGCTGATGATGGCAAAATTCTCGATGTGAAGCTCGCTGAGCATGCTTACCCGATTTTTATTCCCGCCAGGCGGGTGTAAAGTGCGGAGGTCATTAATACCGCATATACCAGCTGCCAGATCAATTCGAACAGGCTCGCCCTCAGGTTGAACTGCAACACTGATCCCAAGACCAGGGGCAGGCAGCCGGCGACTGCGGCAATGACTGCCGTTATGTACAATCGTTTTGAGCGGCGCCGGCGTGTGACCAGGCGGGCGATTTCACCGATCACCCCACCGGCGATGGGGGCTAGGATGATTACAAAGAAACCCAGGCGGATGACAACCAGGCTGCCCAGGTACGCCAGCACGGCAGTAACAAGGAAGATCAGGGGATAATCCATCCAGGTTGCGGTATCGAAGATTTTCTGCTGGCCTCGTATGCATTCCTTGCAGCGATACCCGGTGGGTGTCAGTACGGCGCACCTGGCACAGATGGGTTTTTCGCATTTGTTGCAACGTAGAGTGGTCTCGACGTTGGGATGGTTGGCACAATACATCTTTTCTGGTACTTCAGTCATAATCAACCTTTAATGATGGTTCCCCATGGATGGATTTTGGCTCATATGGGGGGTCAGGTTACGGTAAAAATAGCCGGGATCCTGGAAGCGGATGAATTGAACCACGTGAGGCGAGGCATGCACATCCACCCGATCATCGTAGCTCAGCACGATTGGCTCCTGCCCATCAATGCTGAATACTGCCTGGTGATCCATGCTCACACTAATAGACACCGATGATCCTTCGGCCAGGACGATCGCCCGGTCGAGCGAGAGGTGAGGGGCTACGGGCACCAGCAGGATATTACGGAGCTCCGGAGGCAATATCGGCCCTCCAGCAGCCAGGGCATAGGCAGTTGAGCCGGTGGGTGTGGCTGCGATCAAAGCGTCGGCTACGTAGGTGGTCAGAAATCGCCCATCCAGTTTGGCGGTGATCTGGATTGGGTGGATAATTTGCCCCCGGCTGATGACTATTTCATTCAAAATCTCCCATTTTCCAAGCAAGGCATCGTTCTTCCACTGCTCAGCTTCAAGCATCATGCGCTTTTCCAACCGGTAATCTCCTTCGAGCAAACGCGGCAGAAACATTGCCCAATCAGCTTTGGCGACCTCGGTGAGAAATCCAAAACGGCCAAGGTTGATCCCCAGGATGGGCACTCCCGATGGCCCGCTAATATGTCCAGCCCTCAGCATGGTGCCATCGCCGCCCAAGACGATCAACAGGTCAAATTCACCCTCTCTCACCGACCGGTAAATGGCCTCATCATACATGAAGCCGCAGCGGGTGTGAATGCCTTTTTGTTCCAGGTAGGCAGAAATGGCCGCTGATTCCTTCTCAGTCTCAGGGATATTCGGTGTCCCAATGATGGCGATATGATGCACGGCTTTATTTTCTCCAGGTGTCATGGCCTAATTATATCCTGAGAGATTGGTCACAGATGCTCCGGTAGCCACATTTCCGGCAGCGCTGGCTATCCTGGTGCGAGCGACCGGTGGTGGATGGGCTGTCACGTGCTTGCATTTCCGAAATAATCTCCATCACCGCCTCGCCCAGTTCTGCCGTGTTATCGACTGCAAAGCTTTTATCAGCATAATGGATGATCCCGTATGCAGGACGGGTGGCATAGGCATGCTCAACCAGCAAGAAGTAGGCGGCCAGCTGGTAAACATGTGAATCATAGGGCACTTGCGGAGCACGCCGTGACTTCACTTCGACCGGGATGACCTGGTCAGCCTGCCTCACCAGGTAATCTGGTTTTCCGGTCAGGCGCAGGTCTGGGTCATACAGCGCTTTCTCCACTCTTCCCCATTGGCTTGTATCTACATAGATGATCCTGCCGCCGGGGATGCCTGCATTGCGGCGTTGGCGCGCGGCAAGGAAAAATAAGACGATTGCGATGAGTGCCAGGAGGATGGCAATGTATAAGCCCAGCATCGGCTTGCCCTGCTCCTGATTTCAGCCTACAACCTGGCCTGGATGAGCCAGATGATGGCAGAGAGTAATGCCGCCAACAGCGAGGCATAAGCCAACCAGAGCAGGCAGCTGCTTTGCATGACTTTCTGGGAATGGTGTTTGTGGATCTCATTGCCCCCGGCCAGCTCCGCCTTGTTTTCGGGCTCGTACCCGTGTTGCTGGTACCACCAGGCGCGGTGGCAAAACTGGTAGGTACCAATCTCAGAAGCCCTGATTATTTTCATTCTTCCTGGGTAGACTGGTCCAGCCGGATTTCCATCTCACGGATGCTTTCTTCCAGGCGTTCCTGGCGCAGGCTGAGGGTATAATCTCCGCGGGTGCGCTCGATAATGCCCCTGGCCACATCGGTGAGGCGCCTCAATCCACCCGTGATGGCATCCGGATAATCCATGGTGACGAGGATGGCGTAGATGTCATCCATCTCTCCTAACAACCGCCCGGCCTCTGAGGCTTTGTCTTTCAGCAGCATATCCAGCACCCGCCGGCGCAGCTCACCCACCGCCTCCGCCAGGCCCTGCAAGTAGGTGGCTGGCTCCAGCAGCAGGTCTTGCGGCTCAGGAAAATCATGATCATTGATCAAGGCGTAGACCAGTGCGGCCTCAGCATATTCCTTGAGAGCATCCTGGGTGTAGCCGGCATAGAATAATTCAGGCAGGCCTTTCAGGTTATCCCGCAAGGATTGCACCAGCTGGCGGGCCTCATCCAGGTGCTGCAGTGCCAGGGCACCCTCGTCGCGGTGCACGGCGCGGATGGCGTTTGCACAGTGGCGGGTTAGCGTGCGTGCCTGGGTAAGGGCCCGGTCACGCTCGGCAGTGCACACCTCGAACGAGCGGTGGATTTCGTCTGCGATATCTTCCAACTTTTGCGCCATGGGCTCACTCTTTCGGTGGAGCCGGCGGGCGGAACAACAGGTCAGCCAGCGAGCTCTCTCCGGGAATTTTTATCTCTCCGAAGGCAGCCTCATAGCGAGAGATGTTTTCCGACAGAGCCTTAAGCAGCAGTTTGGCACCCAGGGGAGACATCACCACGCGAGTGCATACGCGGGCAGGTGATACCCCTGGCAGCAGGTGGGCGAAATCGAACACCAGTTCTGATGGAGAATGGGCAATCCTGACCACGTTGGCATAATTGGTTTGCAGGTCAGATGGAACTTCCAGGGCCGGGGGGGTGTGTGCCCCAGGACGGTTTTGAGCAGGAGTTGACATGAGATTCTTCCTAGGTGAATTACTTTGAATAAATCATTGAGGTGCAGGTATTTCACTGCACCTCAATGTTCGAAAAATTAGAATGGGATGTCCTCGTCTTCACTCGGCTGGCCGGGACCCTCTCCTCCTGGTGCACCGAGGCTCTCATCTTCACCCCGGGGGGTTAGGAAACGCACCGTTGAGGCGCTGACCTCGTAAGAGGCACTGGGAGTGCCATCCTGGCGCTTCCAAACCCGTGGGCCGCCGGTGTTCGCGTCGGGGACGAGGCGGCCTTCCACCAGAACTTTGCTGCCACGTTTAAGGAACTGGTTGCAGTTCTCTGCATTTTTCCCCCAGGTGGAAACACGGAACCAAATGGTCTCTTTCACCAGCTGCCCATCGCTGCCGGTATACTGGCGGTTGGTTGCCACGTTGAAATTGGTCACCGCCTGGCCGCTGGGTGTATAACGCATTTCAGGATCGCGGCCTAAATTGCCAACTAAAATTACTGTATGATACATGGGATTCCTCCAATTCGATGAGCGGTCTGTCCGGAGTTCCGGATGAACGCCATCCGGGGCAGATCCTGTTGGGCACTCATCGGTATTCAGAACAATTGTACACTGAATCTCGAAAAATAACAGGGAATTACG
>CAYLPS010000164.1:0-5121 GCA_964385625.1 uncultured Anaerolineaceae bacterium
ATACAGCCGACACCAGTATGCCGAGATCATCTGTGATCAGAAGGTCAACACCTGGTTGGGCCTGCACCAACGAGCCCTGGCCTTCTTTGGAGGCGTGCCGCGGCGGGTGGTGATGGACAATCTGAAGGCCGCCGTGGTCAAAGCCCTGGTACTGGATCCCATTTTGGGGGAAGCCTACCGCAAGCTGGCCCAGCATTACCATTTCCTGATCAGCCCGAACCGCCCCGCCACCCCACGCCACAAGGGGAAGGTGGAAAATGGGGTCAATTACGTCAAGCGCAACTTCTTCGCCGGGCAGGAATTCGTGGACCTCGAGCGGGCCAACCTGCGTTTGAAGGCCTGGGTGATGGAGACGGCCGGGGTGCGCGAGCATGGCACCACCCACCAGGCACCCCTGAAGCTGTTCCGAGAAGTCGAACAATCCGCTCTGCAAGCCCTACCAACCGAGCCCTTTGATTTGCATGCCATCCTCATGGCCAAGGTGCACAGCGACTGCCACATCGTGGTGGATAGCAGCTTCTATTCGGTGCCCTACAAGCTGGTTGGACAAGTCGTGGAAGTACATGTGTACGAACGAGTCATCGAAATCTATGCTCATCAGGAGCTGGTGCGCACGCACCGCCGGGCCACTCAGAAAGGTCAATGGCGCACGGAAATGGAGGATTACCCACCCTCCAAAGCCCAATACCTGTTAAAAACACCCCAATTCTGTCTCAAGCTAGCCCTGCGGATGGGCCCCTATACCCACCAGGTGGTCGAGCATTTGTTAGCTGATCGCCCCTTGGACCGGCTGCGCTCGGTGCAGGCCATCCTGGCTCTGGCGGAGAGCGTGGGGGTGAAGCGCCTGGAAGCTGCCTGCCGAAGGGCCCTATACTACGGCGACCCCCATTACCGGCGCATCAAGGATATCCTCAATGCTGCCCTGGACCGTGACCCACTGCCAGACCAGCTCGTAGCCTCTTCCAATCCACAGAATTTCGCCTTCTCGCGTAAACCCAGGGAGTTCTTTGAGCACCAGCAGGGAGGCCAGCCATGATCTCTATCCATCCCTTATTGCCCAAGCTCAGGCAGTTCAACCTTTCTGGTATGCTCAACACCCTGGATTTGCGTGCGGAGCAGGCCGTCCAGGAGCAGCTGGCTCCCATGGAGTTCTTTGCCCTCCTCTTGGACGATGAGCTCGAACGACGCGAGCAAAACCGCCTGGCTTACCGCCTGTCCACTTCAGGCTGCAACCCTGCCAAGACCCTGTCGCAGTTCGACTTTGCGGCTACTCCAGGGGTGAACCGTTCTTTCATTGTCGACCTGGCCACCTGCGCCTTCATCCAGCGCCATGAAAATGTACTGATCTGCGGACCAACCGGGGTGGGCAAGACCCATTTGGCCAATGCCCTGGGCGTCGAAGCTCTCAAAAGAGACCTGCGGGTCATCTCCAAATCCACCTTCCGCCTGCTGGCGGATCTCAATGCTTCTCGTGCCAATGGTTCCTACAGCCGCCATATGACCTCGATCCTCAAGTGTGACCTGTTGATCCTGGACGATTTCGGTTTGCAGGCCTTGCCACCAGCTGCCATCCAGGACCTGTATGAGATCATCTGTGAACGCTATGAACACGGCTCGATCCTGGTCACCTCCAACCGCGCTTTCGAAGAGTGGGCGGAAGTCTTCAACAATGACCTGCTCTCATCGGCTGCCCTGGACCGCCTGACTCATCATGCCCATACCTTGATCATTCAAGGTGAAAGCTACCGTCAACTCTCCAGGAGAAAGGAAGGGCTAGTAAAAGCAAAAACACAAAAGATTCCTTAAAGTGGTAAACACCAACCCGATCATCACTGGTAAACATGACCCGACTATGAGTGGTAAACATCGCCCGGCTATTGACAGCATTTTCACCTGGGGGTAAATATCCGGTCTTTCTTATTTTCTTTTATTGTATAAAAAGATTGTATTTCTTATCTTGATAAAAGTCGATAGGTAGATGTCCGCATGGATAGGGACACATGTCCCGAAAATCCATAGATTTTTCTCCGTATCTTAAAAAGAACATATAAATCGCAAAAAAGACCCAAGAGGTTCATCTACTGGATCCTCTAATCGTCGTATAGCATATGATCTCTTTAATTCGAATCCCTCACCACTTAGAAAGTCTTTTTGACTGTTATTCCCTAATATTTTAGTAGTTGTGATATATCTACAAAAAGATCTTAATAATTGATTGGAGATAATCAATACTATTGGTAATGGCTAGATCATCAATCAAGATTACACAATCGCGAGCTCTACCATTTATGCCAACATGGACTGTGTTCTACTCCTCGGGTTGAATTACGTTTGCCCCACCAAGAATTAGTCAAAAGATTGACAAATAGGCGTCCGTTTTGTATAATCAACGAAATTATTTTTTCAAGTTGAATAAATAATTATTTCCCTTTTATTCTCATTCCATAATGGGTCGGGTAATGGCAAAAAACGCCTTACAGGGAAGCAATATCAACCTAGTCAAATTACATAACCTGCGGGTTGTTCTGCAAAGCTTGCTGTATGAGCCGGACCTGTCACGCGTGCAGCTCGCCCAAAGGACACTTCTTTCCAATACCACCATCACCAACTTGCTCTCACAACTACTCGAGCAAGGAGTTGTTTCAGAGCTCAACAACGGAGAGGATGAAACCGGTAAACTCCGCTCGGTGGGTCGGCCGCGTACCAGTATTCACCTGGAATCAAACGCACGTTATGCAATCGGCATGCACATTGGAGTGGGGACCATCCGAGTGGCCATTACCAACTTGTTGGATGAGATGGTGATCAATTCCATGGAGCATTTCGATATCAATGCTCCTAGCAGCCAGGTGATGGCGCAGATGTCAACGGCGATTGAAAAAATCCTGGTGGAGAGCCAGATCGAACGTAGCAAGATTCTGGGAATAGGAATCGGCGCTTCCGGCCTAGTCGAGGTCGCCACCGGTATCAACTTGCTCGCGCCTAACCTCAACTGGCATGATGCGCCGTTGAGGGATTTTTTTCAGGAACGACTGCACCTGCCGGTTTTCGTGGATAACAATGTGCGTGCCATGGCCATGGGCGAGGCTTATTTCGGCCTAGGGCGAGGTGTGGATTCGCTGGCTTTTGTGTATGGTCGGGTGGGAGTGGGAGCTGGATTGATCTTCCGTGGCCAACCGTTCCGTGGCAGCATCTCGGGCGCAGGTGAGATTGGTCACAATGTAATGCTTTTAGAAGGGGGAGAGCCTTGCCGGTGCGGAAATCGTGGTTGCCTGGAAACACTTGTCTCCGAGCCGGCCATCCTGCGTTATGCAGATAAAATCGCAGAGCTCCATCCCAATGCCATCTTGGCGCATACCATCCGTGAACGGCAAGACTTGGTCCCCATCGAAAGGGTCTTTACAGCAGCCCGGGTGGGAGATCAGGAAGTTCTCCAGATGCTGGACGAACGGGCGTATTACCTGGGAGTGGCTCTGGCAGCACTGGTGAACTTGTTCAATCCCGAAATGATCTTACTGGGCGGAATCTTTTCCAGCGGGGAGGACTTCTTTTTGGAAACGGCCAAGCGGGTGACGCGTGAGATGGCCTTCGGCGGTATGGGCAAACAGGTGCGCATCACCTCCACCAGCTTTGGCTGGCGAGCAGGTGTGCTCGGGGCTGCGGCACTGGCATTGATGCATTTCTTCTATCAACCAGAACAGCCAACCTTACAATAGAGGTAGTCATGCAGGCTTATCAGATCGCATTTCTCCCGATTATCCGTACCACATTCGATGTGACGTTGGCAGAGCAGATGATTGCTATAGCACGTAAGGCGCTGCTTGCTGCCGGTTTTTCACTTAGTGGGCCTGAACAGGCACTGGTTAATGTAACGGATGCCGAGAAGGCGATCCAAGACCTGGCAGCACATCCTGTGGATCTGCTGCTGATCTTCCAGGCCACTTTTGCAGATAGCACAATGGTGGTGACACTAACAGCAAATGCCACGGCGCCGGTCTTCCTTTGGGCAATTCCTGAACCCTGGACGGGCGACCGGTTACGTTTGAATTCCCTTTGCGGGATCAATCTGGCTGGTCACGCACTGACTCTACGCCACAGATACTATGAATACGCTTATGCCACCCCTGATGATGTGGAAACCATCCGGAAAATTCGTGCTTCAGTGGCAGCTGGACGGCTATACCGTCAGTTGAAATCTACCCGGCTTGGGGTGGTAGGAGAGCACCCGGCTGGGCTGGATACATGTGATCTTAACGCCCCGACCCTCGAACGTTATTTCGGGATTAAGGTGGACCAACTCCAATTGAGCGATGTATTCAACCGGGCGCGCAGCACACCATCTGAAGATCTTGAGCCTCTTCGCACACGCCTGGATACTTACCTGCAAAACCTCGACAGCTTAGATCAGAAACCGCTCAATGGTACGTTGAGTGTTTACGCAGCGCTGAAGGATATTACCGAAGAAGAAAAACTTGATGGACTGGCAGTAAGATGCTGGCCGGAATTTTTTACAGAAATGGGCTGCGCAGCCTGCGGGGCAATGTCGATGCTTAGCGATGGCTTTGACCTATCCAGGCCAATCCCGTGCAGCTGCGAAGCCGATGCCAATGGAACCGTCACCCAGCTGATGCTTCAAATCCTGGCCGACGCTCCCGCTTTCGGCACAGACATCGTAGGCGTGGACCTAGCCAAAGACCTGGTGGCTCTCTGGCATTGCGGGTTAGCTCCGCTATCCATGGCAGACCCCAATGTTCAAGCACAGGGCGGGGTTCATTCCAACCGGGGAGTGCCTCTGGTCATGGATTTTCCACTCAAGCCAGGAGAGATCACATTTGCCCGCCTCAGCCAGGCGACGGGTGACCTGCGCCTCGTGGTGGGCAAAGGCGAGATGTTAGCTGCTCCCAAGCCATTCAGCGGCACTTCAGGTACATTGAAAGTCAAAGGGTCTGCCAAACGATTTTTAACGGCCTTGATGCAGGAAGGCTTGGAACATCACATTTCTTTCGTCTATGGTGACTATTTGGATAGTTTAGTCGCCTTTGCCAAGCTTGTTCAAATCTCGATTTTGAACCTATCAGAGGAGGTGAATCGTTAACATCAGCTATTCTGCTATTCATATAT
>CAYLPS010000165.1:0-5081 GCA_964385625.1 uncultured Anaerolineaceae bacterium
GCGTACTATTACAAGCCCTTGACTTACCATCCTCTGCATTGTTCTACCCGAAATACTCCCCAGAAGAGCAGTTCCTGGTTTGGGCAGTGGTTGGCGGTATGCCCTATTATCTGACCACATTCACCGACCAACAAAAGCTGCTGGCTAACATTCGACAGCATATATTGGATGCTCACTCAGGCTCGCTTTATAGCGAGCCGCGTCTATTATTGATGGAAGAGCTTCGCGAGCCGCGTAATTATTTCTCGCTCCTGCGCGCCATCGCCCAAGGGAACACACGATTAAACGAGATCGCACAGGCTTCGGGTGTCGGTTCGCCATCTACTGTTGCCCGCTATCTTGATATCCTACAGCAAATGCGGTTAATAACACGCAGGGTGCCAGCCACAGAAAACCAACCCGAAAAGAGCAAGCGTGGCTTATACCAGATCAATGATCACTTTCTTCGGTTTTGGTTCCGTTACGTGCATCCTAACCAGGGGTCGCTTGAGCTGGGTTTGGCCGACTCAGTCTTAGACCAGCGCATACAGCCAGATTTGGATCACTTTGCTGCAGTAGCATTTGAGGAAGCAGCGAGAGAGTTCATCGCGGCTAAGGCGCGGGAGGGGAAATTGCCTTTCCTGCCCGAGAGGATAGGTAGCTGGTGGAGCCGCGATGGAGAGCTGGATGTCCTGGCAATTAGCTCGTCAGAGCGTTCTGCCTTGGTCGGGGAATGCAAATGGTCAGTGAATCCTGTGGGGATAAAAATCCTGGAGGATTTAAAGAGTTCTGCAGCCAAAATGGCTCAGAAAAGCAACATCGAACACATCCATTATGCGATTTTCGCGCGCAGAGGTTTTACCGAAGCGTTGAAAGAACGAGCGGGCAGAAATGGGATTAGTTTGTACACAGTCTATGAGCTTGTCCAAGGTGGATTTTAATCTCTTTGATAGAATTCCACTGAAAACCATGAAACAACTTTAACAACAATCTCGAAATATACGAAATTCATGGTCATCCTAAAGATAGGTCTTCCATGATTAAGCCTATTTTTATGATGCTCGAGGGCTATGAACGTACAATTTGCTGATTAATTGATCTATAATCTGTCTGTCAGCCAGAAGGTTTAGATGAAATTTATTTAGATTGGTAATAGACTGGTATAGTTTTAGATAACTCTATCGCGAAACTTGCACTTCTACTCTCTCAACACGGAAAAACACTGCGGATATTCAAAAGTGTCGATTAACTGGTGTGTGAGCTTCTAAATATCAATACTAAGATTAAGATTATGAATGAAAATCTCCCTGACCTCTCGATGCTAGATATCCAAGCCTGGGTTGGACCAGGATCCTTGCGCAAGGGTAAATCTTATTTCGACCGGGGGACGATCATTGAACCTCGTAGACAAGGGATGACCTTAAAGGCTAGCTGTCTTGGCACATCGGCAGCCTCCTACCGGGTAGAAGTGGCTATCGATGATGATGGCATTTCTGTTGCCGAGTGTTCGTGCCCGGTTGGGTTCGGTGGCCATTGTAAACATGTCGCTGCCCTGTTGCTCACCTGGCTGAATACCCCAGAAGCGTTCAAGGAAATTGCTGATTTTGATACCAGCTTGGAACAGCGCAGCCAAGCCGAGCTGATAGCACTGATCCGGCAGATGCTGCAGCGCTATCCTGATTTGGAATACTTGCTGGAGCTGCCATCGCCGATTAAAAGCACGAGCCAGGTTGCCATCGATCCCGGAGTCATCCGCCACCAAGTTTCAAAGGCATTTGCCAGCGCTGAAGAGGAGCGGGGATGGCGTGATTTGTTTGAAACTGCTCGTGATTTAGATGAGCTGGTGAACCTGGCCAGACAATACCAGGTGCATGGTGATTTCACCAATGCGATCATCATTTACCAGGTGTTGGTGGAAGAAATCCTCAAGTATGAAGATATTGTAATGGAGGATGAAGCTGATCGGCTTGGAGGCCTGGTTGACGAGGCTGTCGAGGGCCTGGGAGATTGCCTGGCATCTGTCCAGGATCCTGGCACCCGCCAAGTAATCCTGCAAGCGATCTTTAATGTGTACAAGTGGAATGTACGGATGGGAGGAATTGGTGTTGGAGATAGTATCCCCGCCATCTTATTGGATAACGCGACACAGCAGGAGAAGGAATTTCTGGTTGGCATGATTCGTGCGGCGTTACCTGATGTACGAAAATGGGGTCAAGAAACCATGGGTGGCTTGTTGCTGGATCTACAGGCTGAAGAGCTAGATGACGAAACTTACCTGACGATTTGTCGCCAGACTGGCAGGCTCATTGATTTGATAAACCGATTATTACAGCTGAGTTGCCTGGATGAAGCGCTGACCGAAACTCAGAAGGCCGAAGATCACCAGTTATTATCTTTGGCAGATTTATTTGTCCAACATGGTCACGGCTCACTGGCTGAAAGGATCATGCATGCTCGATACGATACCAGCCAGGATGATCGTTTGATTGATTGGTTGAAGGGTTATGCTATTCAGCAGGACGATTACCCCAAAGCGTTGGAGTGGGCGAAGCAGCTGTTTCTATCACGGCACTCTAAAGCTGAATATCTAGAAATGAAGAATCTGGCCATTCCAATCAATCAGTGGCCGAGCCTTCGCACCGAGATGATCGACTGGCTAACTGATCACCAACACTTCAGTGTGCTTGTCGAAATATACCTTGAAGAAAAGGAAATTGACCTGGCATTGGAGGCCCTTGAAAAAGCCAAAGTAGAAACCCGGTATCGCTGGGAATACCCCCACTCACTGGAGATCATCGTTGCCAAAGCAGCCGATGCAACTCGCCCCGAACAAGCCATCCAGCTCTATATGGACCGGATAAAAAGGTTGATTGAAAGGCGAGGGCGAGATAATTATGCTGAAGCTGCCAATTACTTGAAAGTTGTTCAAGGGATATATCAAAGGCTAGGACAGCAGGATCACTGGCAATCTCTAATTGCTTCCTTACGCCAGGAGAATCGAAACCTGCCTGCTTTTCAGGATGAGCTGAAAAAAGCCAAGTTGTGATCCCTTATTTCTATTGCATTTAGATGCCTTCTATGGTATCTTATCCGCATGGAATTTACTGAGTTAGTAGAAATCGTAGGCGAAGAACCGGTATTTGAAAGCGGATTGCTGGTAGCCGGTACTGCTAACCCGCGCGAGATCCACCGCCAGCTCTCGCGCTGGAGGCAAGCTGGCAAAATTTACCAGCTGCGGCGCGGCCTGTATTGCCTGGCACCGCCTTTTCAAAAGGTAATCCCACACCCATTTTTAGTTGCCAACCGCATGCTTCCGGCCTCTTATGTTAGCCTGCAATCGGCCCTGGCGTATTTTGGCATGATCCCCGAGTACGTGCCGGTGACAACCAGCGTCACCACTAGTAGACCGGCGAGTTGGGAGACTCAGTTGGGTATTTTTGACTTTCGTCATATCCAGGTGGATTTTTTCGGTGGCTATCGTTTGGTGGAACTCAGCGGAAGACAGCAAGCCTTCATCGCTAGCCCAGAAAAAGCCCTGCTGGATCTGATCTACCTGGAACCTGGAGGGGAAACGCTCGATTATCTGGTTGAGCTGAGGTTGAGTAACCTGGACCAGCTGGATTGGCAACTGGTCAAGCAACTGGCCCATAGGATTGATAAACCCAAGCTCCTGCGCGCTGTCTCAGCACTGCAGCAATTAGCCGGCGTAGGAGAGGAGTATGAAAGCTTATGAAGGCCTATATTGAACAGCTATTAAGAGATATCCCCGATCCAATTGCTGGGCGCAACCTGGTGCGAGAATATTTACAGGCCAGGATCTTGGAAAGCCTGCAGCGCGCTGGGGCGATGGTTCCACTGGCTTTTCATGGCGGCACAGCATTGCGTTTCTTATATGCCATCCCACGCTATTCTGAAGACCTGGACTTTGCCCTGGAAAAGCCAGATGATAGCTACAATTTTCGCGCCTACTTGAGAGCCATGCAGGATGAATTCGCCAAGGAGGGCTACCAGGTCGCCATTAAAGTGAACGATAAAAAAACGGTGAATGCTGCCTTGGCGAGATTCACCAACCTTCTGTATGAGTTCGGTCTTTCTACGCAGAGAGACGAGGTCCTGGCAGTGAAACTCGAGGTCGATACCCATCCACCGGCTGGGGCAAAGCTGGACACCACGCTTATCCGGCGCCATGTCACCCTACGCTTACAGCACCATGACCGCTCATCGCTCCTGGCTGGCAAGCTGCACGCCCTTTTCCATCGACGGTATGTGAAAGGGCGAGATCTATATGACCTGATGTGGTATCTCAGTGATCCGGATTGGCCAGATCCTAACTTCATACTTTTGCAAAACGCCTTATTGCAGACCGGCTGGGATGAACCTTTCCCGGATGAGAAGAATTGGCGGGCCCTCCTGTGTGACAGACTAAAAAGTATCGATTGGAAGAAAAGCGCCAGCGATGTGGCCCCTTTTCTTGAGAGGTCGAATGAGGTCGCATTAATAACCCAGGAGAATTTTGAAAGATTACTTGGTTGTACCTAACACTAAATTCGAGATATTGTAAATCGAGCATATGCTACCCCGTGGCTAATAAAATCGTTCACAATTCGGCGTTGATGTTGGAGCCCGATTTTCCCAAGGAGAAGCGATACACAGAGTAGTCATTCAGCAGCTTACAGTGCACGCCGGTAACACTTACGATTCGCAGGTTTATCCCGGGAGATTTACTGGAAGAATGATTGGACCTATAGATAGGATCTATATAAATGCGAACCAACGCTATTTTCATTATATGCCATAAGTGCAAATAAAACATCGCCTTATTTGCACTTCTGGATTGAATACTCGACTTATTAGACGATCTATTGATTAATGGTACAATATTTTTAAATTGGAATTCGGTCTATTCATCATTGTGAATCGAATCCATTGGACGTCTAGCCGTTGACAGAACCTTAATAACCTCATCCAATGTACTAGACCCACAAGTCGTCCAATGGCTTGGGGCTTAAATGGCAGGACATTGGATGGGAGTAGTCGTTTTTAAGTTTCGTCCTTTTAAGCCATTGGTTGAGCGTTCGAGCCGCTCCACGCTCACTAACCCC
>CAYLPS010000166.1:0-5080 GCA_964385625.1 uncultured Anaerolineaceae bacterium
TCGCCTGGGAGAACCGCTCAGTGCGCATCGTATTCGACTCGGATGTGATGTACAAGCCATCCGTGCGCCAGGCGATGGAACACCTGACCGAAATCCTACAGCGCAAGGGAGCCACCGTTTCGGCTGTCTACCTGCCCAACCATTCCAGCGGGGTCAAATGGGGGGTGGATGACTGGTTGGCAGGCGGTCATACCCTGCAAGACCTTGAAGCCCTGGCTGAACTGCCGCGTCCCATTCCCCAGGCTGCCCTACCAACCATCGAGTTGTTGGATGAACCTTCGCCCAATATCACCCGCCCGCTGTGTCTGGTGGGCAAGCATGCCTATGCAGCCACCTGGCTGCCGGTGCGCACCACCCGGCGTGAAAGCTTGGATAAAGAAGGCAACCTGGTTGCCCATAACCCGCCCTTGGTCGAAGAAAAATTGTGCCTGTTCATCGTCCGCAATGATGGTCAGGTCTTCGGGGAAGTCAGCGATGGACAATCCACGCGCCCGATGCGTGAATTAGGGTTGAATACGATGTTTCATGAAATTGTCCCGGTAGAAAAACGCTGGTCGACCCGCGGCGTGCGCGCTTACGTGCAGGGGCAGCGCCCCAATCCCATCGATACCTTCTCCAAAATTGTAGATGTTATCAACCGCTTTCTTGATTTCGACCGCTCTCTGGGCGATCAGCAATCCATGGCCGAATTAATCGCCTGTTATGTCCTGGCCACCTATTTGCTGGATGCCTTCAATGTGATCGGCTTTCTCTGGCCAAACGGCGGAGCTGGATCGGGAAAAACCAACCTGCTGATTGTCGTGACAGAGATGGCATATCTGGGGCAGCTCATCCTGGCCGGGGGCAGCTTCGCCAGTCTGCGCGATCTGGCGGATTACGGCGCGACCCTGGCTTTCGATGATGCTGAAAACCTGGCCGATCCAAAACAAACCGATCCAGACAAACGCGCCTTACTACTGGCTGGCAATCGACGCGGGTCGAGCGTGCCACTGAAGGAACCGGATGGGCCAGGGAAATGGAAACTGCGCTATGTCAACGCCTATAGCCCGCGCATGTTTTCCGCCATTCGTATTCCGGATACTGTTCTGGCTTCGCGCACAATCATTATTCCACTCATTCGCACCGCCGATAGAGATAAGGCTAATTATGACCCGCTGGATTACACGCTCTGGCCGCATGACCGCAGAATATTAGTCGATGAGTTATGGGCGGTTGGTTTGGAGAACCTGCCTGTTTTACACAACTTTGAAATCTATGTGGCTCAGAAAGCACGTTTGCGTGGGCGCAACCTGCAGCCCTGGAAGGCCATCCTTGCGGTTGCGGCCTGGTTGGACAGTCTGGATAAAAACCAGCGCCTGCTACATCCATATCAGATTCGCAGTCAGGGGCAGGAGCAGTTGGTGATCGGTGGGCTCTGGCAGCGGCTGGAAGAATTGTCCTGGCTTTATCAGCAGGAGGAAACTGCCGAGCAACAATCGGGCGATCTAACCTTACTGATCTTGCAGGGGCTGTGCAAACTGGCCGCTGACAAGAGTGACATTAAGGACAACAGTGACATTCGAACTGCCTGGACATTCTCAACATCACAGATCAGCGAAGCTGTTCAGGCCATTGCTGAAAATACCGAAGCAGATATTGAGATGGATTCCATCACCTCGCGAAAGGTGGGCCGGCTGTTAGGCAAGCTGCGACTGCGTAAGGCACGTGAGGCCGGTAAGGGAACCCGCCAGTGGCAGATCACTCTCAACGAATTGGAACGTTGGTCAGCAGTCTATGGCATTCATCTACCCGTTGAAATAGCCCGCCAAACCCATGTCACTCATGTCACTGATGGATTAACGTCACAAGAAGATCCGCTGCCATGGGCGAATTGTGAAATTGCCCTGCGTTTACCCTTGGGTAGTTTGTTGCCTACCGTCGGTGGGTGCTGGCGCCGTCTGCCAGATGGCCGGATAGAAGCTGGGTACAGTCCAGATCAATTGGCCAGGGTACTGTCCATATTCCTGGATAAGGATGTCGACGCGGAAAAGATCACCGATTCTCCTCTTCCACAATTGAAAGAACGGCTCATCGCGGTGACTGGCGCTGAAATCCTTCACATCCGGCTGCCTGAAAGAACAGAGGGCACCGGGGATGGATGACAAATCGATCCATGATCCTTATGTAGCCCTCGCTCTGGCTGTGATTCACCATGCTGCAGAGGACATGGAAAGTGAGAATCCAGCGCGTGTCGCGGAAGCGCGGGCATGGCTTCAGTTTGTCGGGTTGAGCTGGTGTCAGATGTTAGGGGTTTCGGAAGAGGAGCTGAATACGTGGGTAGCCAATAATTTTTCACTGCCGCCCAGCGTCCATCGAAACTGGCGATATTGATTTCTGATCAGGTTGGCTCGCTACAACCGGAATGATCTTTTACAAATTTAATTGCTCGCATATTTGTTCTATGGGATATAATAGAACAAAACGATGAGACGGTTCGTGCAGGTGTAGCGAGCACCTACACGAACCTGACCCCAACCACCGATAGAGCCGGCAGTAGGGGCTGATCTTATTATAGTCGATCAGCCAGGATTCGCCCTCGGTGGGTGTCATTTTACCGGGGGTATTTTTTTACCCCCATCACTTAAGGAGGTAAAACTTGGCTGGTCTTTCTTTTATCCATCATCTCCGAGAATCTCTATCGGAGATCGAAAATAATCTGACGGATGGGATTGCTGCTATCAGTCCCTGGATCACCCCACTTCCCAGCGCTGTTTTAGTGGCCAATGCGGTGGTTCAGGATCTTCATTGGAACCAGGCTTTGGGCTGGATTACAGCGGCTATCATCGAAAGTCTGGGCTTGACCACCGTCAGTACAAGTCTCCAACTTTGGGATTACAACACCGCCAAACGAAAAACTGATCCGGGCGCGCCATTCATGCTGGCCGCTTCGCTGGTCGGTGTTTATCTTTTCTCCACTATCGGGTTAACCGTTCTGTTGGATATTTTCCCGGACATGGGCCGTTATGCACCGGCTCTATTTCCGCTTTTTGCGTTGGTGGGGGCTGTCAACCTGGCGCTGCGTTCTGGACATCGCCGGCGTCTGGCTACCATTGCCCAGGATCGAGCGGATCGTAAAGCAGAACGTCAATCCGTTCGTCCATCTGTAGAAAATTTGACCGATCTGCTTACGTCCAATACTACGTCTAATTCTGTCTATCCAGACAGTTCGTTAGTCAAAGCCCGTCAAGCTCGGACGGCCATTCAGGGCAACCGTTTGGACAGTCTTTTGACACTCTATCGTGACAATCCGAGCATTGGGGTGACGGCTGCAGCCCGGACACTGAAAATGTCCAGGCAAACGATTTATACCTACCTGGACCGTCTCGAAGATAATGGCCGGATTCGGCGCAATGGACATGGTGTTGAGGTTTTAGAGGGATAAGGAGGTTATCATGGCTACCAAACGTGCAATTATTTATTCAAGGGTTTCTACAGACGATCAGCGCTCCAATTTTAGTATTCCTACCCAGATTGCGGAGTGTGTGAAGTATTGTCAGAATAACGGATACACCCTGGTAGGAAATTTATATGTGGATAAACAAAGCGGATTGGATGTCGAGAAAAATGACAATTCAATCCCTGCCTATGTGGACGATTATTCCTCCCGTGAAATGAATCGTCCCGGTCTGGATGCCGCACTCACCTATCTTGAGGATTATGGGTTTGATGTTGTGGTTGTGCATGCCATTGATCGGTTGGCGCGAGATCCTTACATCCGTCAAACGTTGGAAAAAGAATTTTATCGGCGGGGAGCCAAGGTCGAATTTGCACTCGGAAATTATGACGACTCTCCCGAAGGTGAAGTACGGAAAGATATGGACGCCACTTTTGCCAAATGGGAGAACGCCAAACGGGTTGAACGCTGCAATCGAGGAAAACGCGGCAAAGCTGAAAAGGGGTTGTATGTAGGAGGTCGGACGCCATACGGTTATATTTTGGATGCTAAAGGAATGGGAGGGCTTTCTATTCATCCAGAACAGGCAGAAGTCGTTCGTTTTATTTATGCCCTGTATGGCGAGCAGAATTATTCCATGCACGGTGTCCGGGTGGAATTAGAAAAACGTGGAATTCCATCTTATACAGGGAAGCCAAACTGGCATTTGTCAGCTATTCAGAATATCCTGACCAATACCGCCTATAAAGGTTTCGTCCACTATAACAAGTCGATCTGCCGGAGCAATTCAGATCGAAAAATGCGTGAAAAGCGTGAATGGATAAAAATTGATGTCACACCCCTGGTGGATTTACAGTTATTTAATCTTGTCCAAATGCGGATAAAGGATCATCGTGAAGCCTTGCGCCGGAAACCCACACACTTTCATATGCTATCTAGCATGATCCGATGTGCAGAATGCGGGAAACCATACAGTGCAAATTTTCAAAATGATCGTCCAAAACATCATCGCAAAGCATATCGATCCTATCGCCATAGAAGAAGCGAAGGGCATTGTATGGATAAAGAAGTCACAGCCGTTCGTCTGGAAGAACGTGTTTGGGATGCAGTAAAAGGGATGTTGTTAGATACAGATGTTTTACGGCAGGCCTATCATCAGGCGCAACAACTGGACGTAGAAAACCGTTCACGTTCACGCACGCTGCTGGATGGGTATTACCGATCCGCCGGCAAATTGGAACAGCAGTTAAATAACCTGACCCGTGCCTATACAGACCCGGACATCCAAATGAAAAAATCGGAATATCTTGCCCAGAGAATACTGATAGAGCGTGATCTTACCGAAATCCGCGTAAAAATTGAAGAGATCGAATCGATTCCTGCAGCTGTACCAACTCAAAGCCAGTTTGAAGATTTGGAGAGTTTTGCTCAGAAAGTAAGGGAGCGGATTGATAATGTGGATTGGGATCCTACACCAGAGAGTAAACGCCAGGTGCTGGAACTATTGCACACCAAGGTTATTCTCTCAAAAGATGGTTTCGGGAAGGTAACCGGGTGGTTTGGAGAAACGTCAGGGTTTTCGTACACACGCCGTTGATATTTTGACCGCCAGGTCCAGGTGCGCGAATATAAGATAGTTCAATTTCA
>CAYLPS010000167.1:0-4802 GCA_964385625.1 uncultured Anaerolineaceae bacterium
AGCACACGGCCTACCGTGCCTTACGATTATAACCGTAATTGAAGATACAAGGAGCATAGCGACGAAGCAATCTTGTGCGTGACTGCAGAACACTGGATTGCCACGGCCTTAAGGCTGCCACGCTGGCGGCTCGCAGCTATGCCTCACCGCAATGACAGGGATAGAGATTGCTCGCGATGGCGGTACAAATTCTAAATCCAGTTAAATTAGGAGGTTCAGAATGGGCGATATCGAACGCGAGAAGAAGCAGGGATTCGATTGGGACTACATGGCGGATGTGCTGGATAAGAAGGCCGCCGCGGCCAAATACATGATACCGGGCTTCGGACTGGGCGGAGCGCTTTTCGGATTCGTGGCCAGGGCCGTCATACAGGAGCTCGGCCAGGACAAGGGGGAGGCATTGCTGAAAAAGGCCATAGAAGATTTCGGCAGGGCCAGGGGCAGGCGCATCGCCACGGCGGTCAAAGACCTGGGGCAGCCGCTTTCACTCAAGAACTGGTTGATACACAGTGATATCGACAGCTCCAATTTCGATCCGCATCCCGACCTGGACAACAATGACCTGGTGGTCAAGGCCGGGGAGTGCACCTTCTGGAACGCTTCGCGTGAATTCGGAGTGGCAGATTACAGCAAAATCTACTGCAAATATGCCGACTATGCCATACTGGACGGCTACAATCCGGACGTCAAGCTGGTGCTGCACGACCGCCATCACGTGGGGCAGGCGGATCATTGCGTGTTCAGATATATCATGAAAGACGCCAACAGGTAGCAGCGGCTTTCTATTACGCGGGCATCATCGTGCAGGTTGAATGAGACGGGACTGACAGCATTGGTCAGCGGAAGATGATCTGCATCAGGCGTACGTCCTGCAGCTGGCCGAACTTCCGCCCGACCTCCTGCATAACGCCGATGTGGCGGAAACCGAAGGACTCACATATATGAATGCTGGCTTCGTTATCCTCTGTGATTCGGACTATGAGTGTATGCAGGCCTGCCCTTTTAGCTTCATCCATTAAAGCCGTGACGAGTTTCCTGCCGATCCCCCGGCTGCGGTGTCCTTTTTCCATATATAAAGAACACTCGGCTGTATCCGCGTAAGCACAGCGGTCGGACCACCTGTTGAGTGAAGCCCATCCAACCACCTTTCCGTCGGTTTCCGCTACCAGGATTTTATATTTATCGCGGTGGTCGTTGAACCAGGTCAGCTGTTCCTCACTGCTCTTAGGTTCGGTATCGAAAGTGGCGGTGGTATTAACGATCGCGTCATTATATATATCGGTAATGGCAGTCAGGTCCTGCAGGGTTGCCTGCCGTATATTTATCGGTCCGGCGTTCGTTTCATCTCGGTTCATTTAGATCTCATCAGACTATATTTCAAGCCCGGTCATTCTATCATAGATTCTTGCCCGTGCAATTGGATCACGGTATACTGTTTAACGCATGCCAGCGTAGCTCAGTGGTAGAGCAGCTGTTTCGTAATTATACGATGGTCGTGTAAACTGATTATATTAGCTACGAAATAGTACGAACGTGCTATTTTTACATAATCTCCCAATGAAGCTAAAATCAGTCAAATTATAACAGGTGCTAAAACATCCGGCGCTAAAATGGCGCTAAAAAGGCAGCACTGGTTTGAAGCTAGAAGGCAAAGGCGATATGTTGGTACTAAATCACTGGTCATTATGGATCAAAGACCGCAAATGCCAATTGCAGGGCCGGGACATTGAATGGAACAGGCAGGTTGATAGCGATCATGAACCCCACGAAGAATTTGAAGGATTGACCCCCTGCAAAATTGAATATCTGATGGGATAAGGATTGTTTCCTCTGGATGAGGGTATCCGCCAGGGTAGCGAGCTCCAACAGATCGATATGACTTCTCACCATCCTCGCCAGGCGCCTGGTTCGCATCAGCACTGGGATACCACTGCCTTTGCTGAAGGCCAGAATCTTTCCGATAACGTCACCAAGGAGGTTAACAACCGGGCTCAGTTCGATGTGAAAACTAGAGTCATCGAAGGCTGATATGCAGAACGCCAGCAACTCCTCATCAACCTGGTGTCCATTGAAGACGACCAAAGCATCACTTTCCCGTATCTTGTCATAACTCCAGAAGAAGTGGTCCCAGGACACCCGGTCCCGCTGTAGCTTTCGATATATGAAGAGGTTGATAAAGGCCAGCAGTAGGTCAGCATGCTCATGGTTATCACGCGCAGAATCAATGAGCCGGGCTAAGTTATCGGGAATGTGCAGGTGGAGGCCCGGAAGGCCATCCGGACTCACAGCGTATGTGAAGAGCAAACTCAGAAATGAGGGATCAATGACAAAGCGACTGTAATCGTCGAGGGCGATATCCAGTGGTACAGAATCTTGCACACAACACCTCCTTATCTTTCTAGATTCAGAAACACCTGGGTTAGCGGGCCTTTGGTGTCCCAGTACTCAGGATACTTGGGTGCTAATTTCCCCTCGATCATAGTGAAATCAAAGACAGTGCTTATCGCACCTACAAGAAAAGAAACCTTCTCCAAAGCGATTTGCTCCAATTTAGCTATATCGGCCTCGATACCGAGATTCAAGTGATGGTAGTCGTCCCTGTTCTCCCATATTTTCAGCAGAATACCTTTGAGATCTTGAGAAATAAAGGCTTTTGCTGCAAGTGAATCAACGTTCTTCTCAAAGCTTCTTCCAGGCCTAATCCGCTTCTTGCGGCATATATATTTGACCAGCGCCTCTGCCACTGCCTGAGCAAGGGCGATGCACCCATAGAAGTGGCCATCTCTATAGAGCAGGCTGCATTGCGCTAGTGGCGATGCAAAGTAAGTATAAGGCACGATACCGTGAGGCTTTACTTGAAGATAGCGATCTACTCTCACGCTTACAGTCGCTTCAAATTCGCCCCTCATGGATTCTTCCACGCGCCGGCGCTCTATGGCCTTGTCAATCTGCTCCTTATCCATAGTCATACCCAATGCTCAGCCAGTTTGAAAATTGCGCTGGCAGCCTACATGGCATCGCTGGGAGGAAGAGCGAAACTAATTTTATACCCTATTTCCCAAGTAGAAAATACATTATCTAGAAACGAGGAGAGGTTATGTTCTTTTGTTGATTTAAGAGTATTAATGCAATACTGCTTAAATGCCTCATAATCTGAAAACACATCTTCATCTTCCCACAACTTAAACAGATTATTGGTGAACTCCTCCATATTTTTATCATCACGCTTGTCCTTCTCCCAATTCTCCATACAGAGCGCTGTTTTCATGAGCTGCTCTGCCCCGCACAACGGATTAAGTAGCGATGGCATATCAGACGCGGCTTGTAGACCATCAAACTCGCTTATTCTGGAAATCAATGCAGTGTCCAAAGAATGAGGAACTTCTATATCTCGGCCCAAATAATCCACCCTGGCTGCTAAACCTAAGCCATAGGATGAATAGCCGCAATTATTTTCAGGATAGCCGCCAGCCGGGTGAATTGCCAGGTTTTTCGGTGGACCAGGCTGATAAGGTAGAGACCAGAGAAAGCCGATCCTCCCACTTTCTGGTATATCTAATTGGCCATAGCCTTCTGCAATTACGACGCTAATCCTATTATCACCATCGGTATCCTCGAATGTATAATGCTTATCAAGCCTCTTTCCGGTAAGGACCAAATCCACCTTGATCGCCCTCTCCTCGATTCGCTTAACAGCTGCAGCCAGTTCTTTATCAGGATCCACCGTTAAGCCAGCTGTGATCTTCCTGGAATACTTGCTCAAGTCGGCGGGCAACTCCTGGCCATTGTGCACTGTGAGTCCAAGGGTACGAGCGAGCACAGCATAAAGCTTGTCTCCAGTAAACCCTATCACCGGTAGAAGAGGAAAACAACGATCCAGCTCCCGCTGAATTAATATTAGAGTGGTGTCAGTGCCATGACACATCTCCTTGATTGGTAGGAGTTTCTTTATCTCAGGTTCGAGCAGATCGCCAGGTGGTGATGGCAATACGATGACCCATCCGACATCTTGAATATAAACCCCTTTGTCGCTTGGCCCATGATCAGATATCCATAAAAGAGCGTCAAGGGCACCGCGTGCTTGCTGTTGAGTATCCGGTTTGTCTTTCTTCTCCCGCAATCGCGCAATTTCGCCGATACTTGACCAGGTGATAATTATTAGGGGCTCTTTAAGACCGGTTTGCCATTTATTGGGATCCGAATTGGACATGAGGACATTGGTGTCGAATAGGATTAACGAAGAGACGTTTTTAGAAGCAACCAATTCTCTTATTGATTTAAAATCAAATATATCAGCTATATCATCACCTCTCGACAAAATCAATTAGGCGGTCAGGTATTATTTACAAAAGCGCCTGGCCAACCGCCGTGCTCGTCGATAACCTTATCAATTTCGGCCATGATACGAATGGTTTCACTTATGACTACTACGATTTTCTGATAATGTGCGATGTCATCCTCTGACAGCCGCCGGCCTTTGCGATCCTTAAGCCATTTTTCGCATACCTGGTAGCCCCCAATATGGAAACCCCAGAGTTCCTCATTGACACCACTGAAGCCATCATTTCGTGCCTTGTCTATCCACACCGTATCACTTGTATGTGAGATTTTTCCTATCTCAGCGCTGGGCACTGATCCGCGCCATTTTATGACAGGTTTATTTAACTTTGAAGATTCAAAAAGGTGAAGGAAAACAAGTTCTTCGCCTTTTTTGGATAGAAGCTGGAATATTTGTTTTTCTGTAGTGAGTGGTACGCGTGGGAAATCTATCCGTAAATAGGCAGAATAGCGGTCTCGATACG
>CAYLPS010000168.1:0-4798 GCA_964385625.1 uncultured Anaerolineaceae bacterium
TGACCTGAAGATTGCAAGTTTGGTTCCATCTTATTCATTATGACTGACTACTTAGAGTACATTGCCGTTATCATTCCATTCATCAGCTATAATCATCTCATGCCTTCCTATCCCGTTCCCCTTCATGAGATACGCCGTGAGCTAACCGTCTCCAACTCGCGTTTCATCTCCTCCCTAGCCCCGGCCTTCTCGGTCGACGAAGCTAGAGCTTTCATCCAGCGCATCAAGGAGGAGTTCCCCGATGCCTCACACCACGTGCCCGCCTATTTGATCGGCCATGGCGATTCGGAGGTTGCCCACTGCTCAGATGCTGGCGAGCCATCCGGCACTGCCGGCCGCCCGGCCCTGGCGGTGCTGCGCGGCAGCGGGCTGGGGGATGCGTGTGTGGTGGTCACTCGCTACTTCGGCGGCACCAAGCTGGGCACGGGCGGCTTGGTGCGTGCCTATTCGGAGGCAGTGCGAATGGTGGTGGATGCCGTGTCACGCGGCCAAAAAGTGCTTACCCACACCCTCCTGCTGGCTTTCCCCTATACCTACCTGGAGAGGATCAGGCTGCTTGTGGCAGCCATGAACGGCAGCATCCTGGACGAGGAATTTACAGCAGATGTGACCATGAGCGCGCGAATGAGGGTGGAGAATCTGGAGGAGTTTCAGTCAAAGCTAAGCGAGCTGACCAATGGCAGGATCGAGGCGGAGATCATCAGCACCGAAAATGTGCTGATGCCGCTCTTGGCTTAGTGTTTGTCATGTAATAATTTATTCGTGTATCATTCGTGGATTGTTGCCTACAAAATCATCAGCACGCGCTCGTGGACCGAGAGCTCACGGTAGATCTTGTCCAGCTGCTCCTGGTTTTCGGCATTAACCCGCACGGTCAGCGAGAGGAAGCGGCCTCCCCTGCTTAACCGTCTGGACACCACTTCCTCTGCAACTGTGGCATGCTTGCGGATGATCTCTATCACCAGGCTTTCGAAATCTTCCTGGTTGGCCCCCATCACTTTAACGGGAAATACACACGGAAACTCCATACCTCTTTCACCTGTAATCAATTTGCCAGGCGCAATTATACCTAAGGATTGGGCGTCCCGTCCCATCCGGCCAGGCGCGCCGAGAGCCACCACAACGCCTGCCCCTTCAGGTAGCAATTCAGCGAGTGCGAGTGTGCGCAGCTGATGGCCGGGTCGGGGCAATAGCCGGGATGGCTGTCACACCATTCCTGACACCACGGGCAACTGTCATTGGGGTTGAGGTAAGGTGTACCATCTGGCAGCCAGCTCTCGATATCGGCAAAATCGTACAGGATCTTGGCGTTAGCCATCACATAGGTTCGCACCATGTTGTTGTTGCGGTTCAGCACGCTATCTCCTGGCACACCATCGGTATGCCCGGTCATGTACACGAAGCGCACGTTGGGGTATTCGCCTTCCAGCTGGGTCAGCATGTCCAGGTATTCCTGCACGTCAGACTCGCTCAGCCATGACATCTCGCCGCACCACGACCACATGAAGGCGTTGGCTTGCGGCGCGCCATCCAGCATACTGCGTGCCGTGCTGAGGAAGGCCGATGCATTCCACGACCAGCCGTTGTTATAGCCAAAGCGCAGGTAAAGCGGGTCACCCTGGTCTGGTGGCACCATCCATTGTTTGATGAAGTTATAAGCGGGTGGGTTGACATAAGTGCTCAGGTAATCGGCTCCAGCCCACAATTGGGTGCCATGCGAGGTGGAGCCATATGCCCACACCACATCTTGCTTGGCCGCTTGCAACCAGATGTTCGGGATTTGGGAGGCGTCGCGCGCAGTGTGGTCGATGATGATCGCCTCTGGCAACCCAGCCTTATTCAGCATGGGTAGGTAGACCGATTGTGCATCTTGCACGAACAGGTTTTTTGCATTCAGCTGGAAGCGTGAGGTGGATGCCAGCACAGAGGTAATCTGGGCAGTCACCAGGATGAAAAGGAAGAACACCAGCACGGCTGCGGTGATGAACACCCATGGGGCAACTCTCTCGGTTTTCATTCTCTCCTCCTTAGATGATCTACAGTTGGGAGTACATCTCGTTGATCATCTGCAACATGCGCTCGAAATGCGAGCCCTTCCAATAGATCTGATCGCAGGCCGGGCAGATGCGGAATTCGTCATAATACTTCTTGGTGAGCGGCTCCAGACGGTCGATGATTTGCTGCTTGGGCACGGGTTGCAGCGGGGTGTTGCACTTCAGGCATCGCTGAAATGGCTTGATTTGCTCAAACAACTTGAAACGCTTCAGCACTTCTGCCACCTGCTTTTTAGGATTTGAATGGTGGATGCAATATCCGAGCCTGATTACCTTGCGCATCAGCAGGCGGCGATCGCGTGTGAGCAGCACACGCTGCTGGGCAACCGCCACTTGGGCCAGTTCTTCATCCTGGTAATCATTACGGTACAGGCTATCAAACCCCAGTACGCGCAGGTAGGTGGCCAATTGCCCCAGGTGGTTATCCAGGATGAAGCAGGCTTCCTCCAGGAGGGGTGAATCTGCCGGATAGGCGATTATTTGTGCTCCTTCCCACAATAAGATTCCCGAGTCAACCGGCCGTCTATCAACCAGCAGGCGACCAAACTCAGTGTGCGGCACCCCCAGTGATTCCAACATATGTTTCAGGTTTTGGTGGGGAGCAAACTCAAGGCTGAATGATTTTCCCCTGCGATAATGCGGCAGGAAGTCGTTCAGCTCATCGGTAAATGTGAAAGTGGCATGCATAACACTCAACAGATGCGGTCCGGGATTGAACCGGTAGTGATCAGTGTTTCCCCTTTTTGGCAGGCATCCCAGCCTGCGTGTATTTTTGAGAAAGTTCTGGAAATTCTGGAGACCCTTTGGAGCGCATGCGCTGTTCTTCGGTCACCTGGCTCACCCTGGGTCCCTCGATCCACTTGCCACCAGCCAGCTCAGCCGTAGCCAGCTGGATGGCTTCCTTGGGGCTATTGGCCCACATGGTCTTACCGTATGGCTCAAGCGATACAGGCGGGTATTCACCTGTTTTACGCTGCTTCATTGCCCCTTCCTTATTGAGGTATATCCCTTCTACATAGTAATTCGGCATACTCTAGGGCTCCTCGCCGAAAAACTGTGGGGGTGCCTGGATGGCCACCACCTCGCCGCGGGTGCATACCTGTCCCTCGGCAGAAAGCCAGGCATCCATCACCACTTTGCGCCCTTTGATCTCTTTTACCCTGGCGCGCACCTCAAGTGGCACCCCCAGCGGTGTGGGCTTTAGATAATCCACTTTGAGGGAGGCGGTCACGAAGCGATAGGCAGGTAGCGTTTCCATGCTGCGCCCATCAGCCTTATAGGCGGCGGCAGCCGCAGTGCCTGTGCAGTGGCAGTCGATCAGCGAAGCGATCAGCCCCCCGTAAACATATCCGGGGATGGCGATGTGGTAGGGTCTTGGGGTGTAATGGCAAACGGTTTCCTCCCCGTCCCAATAGCTCTTGATCTGCAAGCCTTGCTCGTTCAACCGTCCACATCCGTAACAATAGCTCACGTTGTCGGGATAATAATCCTGAAAGGCTTTTTCGCTCATTATCTCTCTATGATTTCCTTTCCCGCCAGCTCAAGAATTCTAAATCCTTCATCCAAAAGCTGGTCTAATATTGCCAATTGTTCCTGGCTTAACTGCTCGCCTGCCTCAAAGCGCGCCTGGTAGCGCAGCAGGCTGCCACGGATCCCGCTTGCCTGGTGTGCATACATTGAGTCGGCAGACAGGTGCTCCAGTCGTTCGGTCACCCGCTTAATCAGCTTAAATTCCTGCTTATCCAATGATGGCCCTTATGAGTAAGCAGTTCAAGGCTTGCCTACCACGAAATGATCCGCTTGGGGATCAGCTTGATCAGCATGTTTTCGGGATTGTTAAGCCACGATTGCGGCTCAGGGTCTTTCACTCCTTCCGCGCCCAGGTAACGCTCATAAATCTTGTTCGAGATTGCACTCACCATCTCGTGTGGCTCAGCAACAAGCTCAACGGACCCTTCGATGAGCACTACCTGTAGTTTGCTGTCAGGTTGTTTTGATTCGATCAGGATTGCTCCACGTGGATTGTCTTTTAACTCGCGGATCTTACGCGTGCTCACAAAGCTGCTCACCCAAATGAATTCACCATCCCACAAGAACCACACTGGCACAACATGGGGCTGCATGGATTTGGGATTGGTGGTGGCCAAACGAGCCAGCACGGGTTCTGCCAGTATTGCTTCTATCAGGGCTTTCCGTCTGTTATTTACAGCTTCCGCCATCCTTGTTCTCCATCGGCCCTACTTGCTGGAGTATAGCCCATAATCGCCCCATATACAACACCTCCAGAATCACGAGAGCCGGGGAGAATGCCCGGCCCTCAAAAAGGAGGAGAAAAAATGTACCAATATTGTGCTTATCATAACTAATATCTCGGTTCCTTGCTTGACGGTTCACATACATTTACCCGATGTTTACCCTTCAGTGTCAAGTTCACGCCGCTGGCGCTTTAATTCTGCTCGTTTGCGCTTATCATCAAGCCTTTGTTTCACAGAGGCTAAGGTAGGTTTGGTCTTGTGTCGGGTTTTAGGCGGCTCACAAGCTTGCCGAATGAGACGGGTAAGCCGTTCATAGGCGGCTTGACGATTTTGCTCCTGTGAACGATATTGCCGTGATACGATGATCAATACTCCTTCAACGGTCAATCGCTTCCCTGCCAGCCTCACCAGGCGCTGTTTTACTTCTTGAGGTAAGGAGGGAGATTCTTTAACATTAAACCGCAGTTTGACAGCTGTAGAGACCTTGTT
>CAYLPS010000169.1:0-4705 GCA_964385625.1 uncultured Anaerolineaceae bacterium
CGCAGGTAATCCCGACCGTCCTCAACCGTCAGATCTTGAAGCTTATAATCATTTCCATATTGTTCTTGGATATAGCGATTGAAATATTTCAGCCGGGTTTTGAGCCAATCGATGTAGCGCGGGCTTTTACCCTCTGTCTCCAACGTGGCCAGGTAAAAATCGGTTGCTTTTTGTAACGTGATCATCATCAACTCTCTCTTGTTCCTTTTCACCATGGTAGCCTCTCTTTCTGTGACTTTGGTTGACTGTCATTGACTCCTGTTGACTAGCGTTGACTGGTATTGACTCCTGTTGACAGGTGTTAACCAGCCAGAAAATATTAAAAAACGAATACATTGGAATTCTCCTTTTTTTGACCCTGTTTTTAAAAATCAAAAAATGGTCAAAGTGGGGGATTAAACGCAAAAACCTGCTTAAAAGCAGGTCTGGGTGGGAGAAAATATGCGTTTTTAGGGTGTTTTTAACCCCTTCTACCCATTTTCAGTGAGCGTGGAGCGGCTCGAACGCTCAACCAATGGCTTAAAAGGCCACTGCTCTACCATTGAGCTACACGCCCATTTTTCGAAAAACATTCTATCACGCCCATTCCACTTATACAAGCCTTGACTTTTCATCCCGCTCTTGTTACCATCCAGGCAAATTACCACTCTACTGAGGTATACTGAATGGCAGATATCCCCAAGCTTGACCATATAACATTCGAAAAGGAAGTGCTCAACTCGTCCGTGCCGGTGTTGGTCGACTTCACCGCAGCCTGGTGCGGCCCTTGCAAGATGCTGGAACCAGTCATCTCACAGCTTTCCAAGGATTGGGCCGGCAAAGTGATGTTCTTTAAGCTGGATGTAGATGACAATAATGATCTCACCATGAAGTACGGGGTAATGGGAGTGCCCACATTGATTTTATTCGTTAACGGTAGCCCGGTACAGCGCATTACCGGCTACCAGCCCAAAGACCGCATCATTAACAAATTAAATTCTTTCATTTAGTCGACATCAGCAATTAATTTCCAAGAAAGGCGGGCTTTATACCTGCTTTTTTTTGACGTTAATCTCCTAGTCAAATCAAAATAGGTTATAATATTATTGCAATTAGTTGCAATAGCAAATATTATCAATAACTTACCATCATTAGCTCCTGGGAGAAAATCTTTGTCGCCTTGCCAGGCTTTTATGAATACCCTACGGTCACGTGGTTTTCGCATCACACCACAGCGCGAGATGATCATCGAGGCTATTGCCCATCAAGGCGACCATATCAATGCGGAAGAGGTATTTACCCTGGTGCAGCAGCACACACGATCAGTGAACATTGCCACCGTGTACCGCACCCTGGATCTCCTGGTGGAACAGGGGCTTGCCAGCCGTATCGACCTGGGTGAGGGGCGGGTGATGTATGCCACCAGCCAGCATGGACCGCACATCCACCTGGTATGCCGCCAGTGCGGCTGTATTATCGACGCCGACCAGGAGATACTCTCTTCCATAAAAAACAAGCTTAAAAGAGACTACCAATTCGCAGCAGATTTGCAGCATATCTCCATTCTGGGCTTATGCAACAGCTGCCAAAACAAATAAAGGAGAACAACATGCATTTACCACCCCTGATTGCCATGCATATTCCCGATGGTTTCTTATCCATCCCGGTATCCGTAATTTTCTGGGTCATTTCAGCATTCGTGGTCGGTTATTCACTCAAACGGGTGAGCGCTGACCTTGGTGAGCGGCAGGTGCCGATGATGGGGGTACTTGCCGCGGCGATCTTCGCTGGCCAGATGCTCAACTTCGCTGTGGCTGGAGGCACCTCAGGACACCTCATCGGCGCCGCCCTGGCTACCATCCTGCTAGGACCATGGGCTGCCATCGTCATCCTCACCTGCGTGATCTCGATCCAAGCGCTCATCTTCCAGGACGGCGGCCTGCTGGTGCTGGGAACCAACATCTTTAACATGGCCATCATCGGTGTGACAGTTTCATACATGGTTTACCATTCCATCCGCAGGCTGGCTGGCAACCGCACATGGGGGCTGTACGCCAGTGGCTTCGCATCCGCCTGGGCATCGGTGGTGATCGCATCACTCGCCGCAGCCCTTGAGCTGGCCATTTCCGGCACATCACCCGCCAATATCGCCCTACCAGCCATGGGAGGCATCCATGCCTTGATCGGTATAGGAGAGGGGTTGATCACGGTTGGCGCGATGGCTTTTTTACACGCCAGCCGCAGGGAGATGTTTGCCCCTGGCAGCGCGTCCACAAGACGCGGCGGCGTGGTATGGGTTGCCGGCTTGCTGTTTGCGCTGCTCTTGGCAGTGGCCTCGCCACTGGCATCCTCGCACCCAGATGGGCTTGAATGGGTTGCCGAGCAACAGGGTTTCTTATTTAAGGCACAAGGCCCACTGTATAATATCATCCCCGATTACTCATTTCCGGGCGTATCCAATACGGCTACAGCTACTATTATCGCCGGCATCATCGGGACGCTGATCGTCTTTGCCGTCGCCCTGGGTGTGGCATATGCTCGCCACCATAAAACCAGCGAGGTGCCTGACTAATCGTAGTCATCATGCCAATTTAGTGTTAGTGTATGCACATACATTTCCTGGATCCATACCGCCCGCGTGATAGCCTGATCCACCACCTGGATCCACGCATCAAGCTGGCCTGGGTGATTGGATTCATCCTAGCCAACACACTGATGCCCAGCGGAGCGTGGCCGGTGTTCATCCTGCTCTTCGCACTGATCCTTTCCGTCGAGCTGCTTTCCACACTTGGCATAGGCTATGTGCTGAAAAGGTCAGCCCTGGCCATCCCCTTTGTGCTAGCCGCCCTGCCGCTGATATTCACCATTCCTGGCGCAACCCTGCTAAGCTTCAACCTGGGCCCATGGGTGGTCCACACTTCAATGGCTGGGTTGACGCGTTTCCTTAGCATTGCTATCAAATCCTGGCTCTCCATCCAGGCTGCCATCGTGCTGGCAGCAAGCACCTCCTTTCCCGACCTACTGGTGGCTATGCGGGCCATCCACGTTCCGCAATTGCTGGTTTCCATATTTGGCCTAATGTGGCGATACATGTTCGTGTTGGCGGATGAAGCCGGCCGGTTGATCCGTGCCCGCGCCTCACGCAGCGGTACCAGCCAACTGCCGGGCGCCAAAGCAGGGGGGAGTATCGCCTGGCGCGGGAGGGTGGCCGGTGGAATGGCGGGCAGCCTGTTCCTGCGCGCCTTTGAGCGCAGCGACCGGATTTACATGGCCATGGTGTCGCGCGGCTATGATGGGGAGGTGCGCAGCATGCCACTGCCGAGGGTGCATGGCGCTCAATGGGCCATGCTGGCCGCCAGCCTGGGCGTGTTCGCTTCATTCCTGGTATTGGCATACCTGTTATGGGGATAGCTGCATGCATCATTCGATAGAGATTGAAAACCTGAACTTTTCCTACCCGGATGGTACAGTGGCCTTGCGAGATGTCTCTCTCAGCATCTCCCCGGGCGAGAAAGTGGCATTGGTGGGCCCGAACGGGGCCGGCAAATCTACCCTCATCCTGCACCTCAACGGCATCTTGAGTGGGCAGGGGTTGGTGAGGGTATGCAGCCTTGAAGTGGTAAAAGATAACCTGGGGCGCATTCGCTCTTGCGTGGGTCTGGTATTCCAGTCTCCTGAAGACCAGCTTTTCTCGCCCACGGTGTTCGACGACGTGGCCTTCGGCCCGCTATACCAGGGGTTGCCGCGCGAGCAGGTGGTGGAGCGCGTGGACGAGGCGTTGGAAGCCGTGCACATGCTGGGTTATAAGGGGCGCGTCTCGCACCACCTGAGCGTGGGTGAGAAGAAGCGCATCGCCATCGCCACGGTGCTATCCATGCAGCCGGAAGTGCTGGTGCTGGATGAGCCCACCGGCGGCCTGGACCCGCGCTCGCGCCGCTCGTTGATTCACCTGCTGCAGGAGCTGCCGCTCACCATGCTGGTATCCACGCACGATATGCTGCTGGTGCGGGAGATATTCCCACGAACGATCATCCTGGACGAGGGGCAGGTGGTGGCGGATGGCCCGACGCAAGCCCTGATGGATGACGCAGCACTGCTCGAGGCGCACGGCCTGGAGAGACCATGAAAAAAAGTGACCGTTAATAAAAATAAATTGCGGATATCTGATGCCGCATTACCGGGGAAATACGCGAACGAATGGAAGTGATGGGAGGATTTGTTCCTCATAAAAAACGAATCGAAACGAATATTTTTGGACAAAGGGAGAGATAAAGCAATTGGTGACCAGGCAACAAGTGAATGGGACATTTGATCGTCATAGCCAGCGGGCGAGGGACGGGCTTTATCAGGTGCGAAGAATTTCTGAACCGCATCTCGATTAGATTATGATTTCGCAGATGAGACAGCGGCAGTTGAACGTGCAACTACTAAAGGCATAGGTGGGAATGCGGTGTGCTATGGTATCGCTGGTGGGAAATCATCACCACCTAATGTAATTACTCACGCCCCCACCCCTTATCAATGAAATATCATGAAGAAGATGAGTCATTGGGTAGCCGTGAGTAATTACAGCCTTTACCGGCCCAATTCAGCCGGTATACGAACGTCTTTATTTAGTAAAGACTGAATGAAGACGTTCTAATTATAGCACAAATGTTCTGATCCACAAGGGGTTTAGCGTAAACCGCGAATATTTTAAGGTTTCTCATGGAAGAGCACATACCGG
>CAYLPS010000170.1:0-4660 GCA_964385625.1 uncultured Anaerolineaceae bacterium
GCGGTTAATAGCCATGAATGATGGGTCTATAAGTAGATTTTGATCTCATTTCCAAGAGCTTCAGCCAGCTGCAGATATTTCTCATGCGCTCCTTCAGCGATTTCTGCCTGCTGCTCCTGCTCGAAATCTTCATATAGGGCAGCATGCTGGCTGGTGGGGATCACGCCTTCTGCCATGGGAAAGAGGATGTTGTCTTCCTTGTAAATATGCTGGCGCAGCAAGGTGATATAACTGCGCGAGCTCATGATCGCCCGGCGCTTAGCGCTTGGCTCACCAGCCTGTAAAGCCCTGGCGGCCGAAACCAGGGCGCGCATATATTGGCGACCACACGCGTGCTCGGCAAGCATGACCCCCAATGGGCAGCCATCGTCAGGAATTCCCTGATGCTCCATGTAGCGGAACAGCACTCCCTCTTCTTTGGCATGGTGACAGCCATCGGCATACCCGCGCATAAAATCTGTGGCTGAAAGGAAGAATTCGGGCCGCACTGCTGTACCTTTTTCTAACAGGTCAATGCCAATCTCGAGGGTATTGAGCAGGCGCTCAATTAGACGATGTTCCTCGACCAGGATGTCCAAAGCTTTCATTTTTCCTTCTCCTATTAACAGATTTCTAATGCGATCACATTACACTATCCGAAGCGCGTATAGTAATATGTACCTGTATCTACATGATCGTGGTATACAGGCACGTTCACAATATAACTGAAGATTGATCAATCATCCTTGCGCTAGCGCAAATAAAAAATAAATGTAACCCATGAAGCCGACTAACATACCCCTCGACGAGCTCGAGAAAATTCCTCTTTTTTCAGGACTTAGAAGTGAAGAATTACAAGCCATCCTGGCAGTGGCGCACTACAAGCGCCTGCTGTCTGGAGGGTTCTATTACCAACAGGATGATCCGGCGGAATGCATGTACGTCCTGATCAAAGGGCAGGTTAAACACACGCGTGTCAGCCAGGATGGCAAACAATCCCTGATCGAGGTGATCAAACCCATCCGCCCCTTTGGCCTGGCAGCCATGGTCGGTGATGCGGGCCATCCGGTATCAGCCCAGGCTGGCGAAGACAGCTCATCCTTGTACTGGTCACGTTATGAGCTGATGCAGCTGGTGGTTAAAACGCCTCAGATGGCGATTAATGGCATGCGCATCATGGCAGGGCAGCTGCACGAGCTCCAGGATCGTTTTCACCAGGTGACCACGCAGAAGGTGGAGCAGCGCCTGGCGCACATGTTGATCCGCCTGGCAGCGCAATCGGGCAAGCGGGTGAAGGAAGGGATTTTAATCGACCTGGGGCTCACCCGCCAGGACCTGGCAGAGATGGTGGGTACCACGCTGTATACGACCAGCCGCATGATCAGCCAGTGGGAGGGGCAGCAACTGGTGGTGGCAGGCCGCGAGAAGGTGATCATACGCAACCCGCATGGATTGATCAGGATTATCGAGGGGGCGATGGAAGCAGTATGATCCCATTCGGGCAAAAATGATTGGGGAAATGGTTTTGTGCACGATCACTTCGGGAAGCTGCCTGATAACCAGCATAAAAATGATAAATTATTAACATAAGTCGTTCATCGGTACGCATGCAACCCCGGTGGAGCAGGCATATTTCGTGATCGCCTGGCTTGCTTAGTAAATCATTAATAATTCGGTGATATTGGGTAATTATTATCGACATTGGTATATTCATATGATATTATTTTAATCATGGTTATCTCTTACATGAGCGATGTTTCATCGATGGTACTGAAGATGGGTCGAATGTGAGAGAAAAGTGGGTTTGAGACACACTCATTCTTCAGCCCTGACCTGGGAAGCAGGAGAGACTCAGAGCCGGGATTTTCGTGCTCATTTACATCAATTAGCACTAAGAACTGATACAGGAGGAACTTATAAGTTGGATTGAGACCAATAACCGATATCTAGATCTACTCACGCCATCAATAGGGAGAAATGAAAGGTTTACCCATCATCCCCCAGAGCCAAATCTACCTACCGGTTGAGTTTGGTACTATACCAGCAGTATCGAATATTTACTGGGGCGAAAAAAATAAATCAATAACCAATAAGGTGCGCAAGAATCATTCAAAGGAACAGGAGGAAATGTATGTTATCTCGGAGAGGATTTATTAAATTGCTGGCTGCCGGTGGGGCTTCGACCTACCTGGCAACCAGGGCACGTTTTTTGAAAGTGGGTAGGGCGGCACAATCGCCTCAAATACCCTTACCCGCCAAGAGTATCCCCCAGTTTGTCGACCCAGTGCCAAACCTACTGGATACAGACCATTCGATCTCTGATGATGGAAGTACCCCCATTATCTTGAATATGAAGGAGTACCTGGCGCCCGTCCTGCCAGCCGGAACGGTGCCCAACTATAATGGCACTTACGTGTGGGCGTACATGATGGGCGATCAATCCAATCGGGCCAGCTATATTGGCCCCGTCATCCTCACCCAGCGTAACCAACCATCGGATGTGAGATTCTATAACATGCTTGGTGACGCCCTCAACACCAGCGTGGAGGCGTATAAATACTCCACCGACCTGACCTTGCATTGGGCTGACCCAGATATGAACATGTACGCTCACATGGCCGGTATTCCAGAATTCAATAGCGCTCGAGCACAAAATTATGAGGGGTCCATCCCGGCTGTGCCACATCTTCACGGTGCTTACGTCCCGCCGGTGCTGGATGGTGGGCCTGATGCCTGGTTCACCAGCGATGGCATGATGGTTGGACCTTCGTTTTACTCGCGCAATGGTAGTGACCCGCAGAATTATTGCATCTATCGCTATCCCAATGACCAGGAACCTACCTTGCTCTGGTTCCATGACCATACCCTGGGGGCCACACGCTTGAATGTGTATGCAGGACTGGCGGGTGCATATCTCATCGTGGACCCGAATGACACCATTCTGCCTACATTACCCCAACTATTCCCGCTCGTGATCCAGGACCGCATGTTCGATACCAATGGGCAGCTGTTCTTCCCCGCTGATAGTGCCGGAGGCTTGCTGTGGGCGCTCAACCCCGAGCACCCCTATTGGGTACCGGAATTCGTGGGGGATGCGATCGTGGTGAATGGTAAAACCTGGCCATTTATGAACGTCGATCAAAAACGCTACACCTTCATGTTCATCAACGGCTCGAATGCCCGCACGTATGAGATGTTTCTAGTCGACCCGGTTTCGAAGAATATGGGCCCTGCCCTATGGGTGATTGCCACTGACGGCGGTTACCTGGATACGCCGGTGAAACTGGATCCGTTAGCCAGGGGCAATAATAAGCTGGCGATCATGCCGGGGGAGCGTTACTGGGTGATCGTGGATTTCAACGGCTATGGCCCGGGGACGATTGGGCCGAATGGCGCCCCCTATTCGGGCACGTGGCAGATAAAAAACACCGCCAAGACGCCCTATCCCGCTGGCGCAAGCCCACAAGGTGCAACTTTAGGCAGGATCATGCAGTTCGTTGTATCTGCCGGCCAGATGGCTGACTCTAGCTATGACCCTGCCAGCGGGGCTCCCTTACGCACCCCGATGATAAGGTTGAATGGGGCAACGATCAACCAGAAACGCATGCTAACCCTCAATGAGATCATGGGCATGCCCAAGACCGCAACCGACCCGGTGACTGGTGCGCCCACTGCCTATCCCGGTGGTCCGTTGGAAATCCTGGTCAATAATACCAAGTGGAGTGGAAAGCGGATTGTTGGGGTGGACGAAATGGGAATGTATATGTTCGAAACCCGCACAGATTTCACTGAGGATCAGAAGGGTGTAAACTGGCTGTCAGAGATACCCATAGAAGGCGAGACCGAGATGTGGCAAATCATTAATACCACAGCAGATGCGCACCCTATTCACACGCACCTGGCGCAGTTCCAGCTGGTGAGCCGGCAGAAATATGATGCCAAAAAATATGCCAAGGTCTACGATGCCGCCTTCCCTGCCGGTTATGATTTCACCATGGACATGCAGGTTGGACCTGGTGTATTCATCCCAGCGTATGGCCCGCCGCTGGATTACAACACCGGCAACCCGAACGGGTTGGGTGGGAACCCGGACGTCACCCCATATCTCCAGGGACCAGTAAGTGGCCCGCTGCCTCAGGAAAACGGCTGGAAAGACACCGTGATGGTGCTCCCCGGTCAGGTGACGACATTTTTGATTCGTTGGGCACCGCAGGACATACCGGCAGGCACCCCATCGACGGATTGCCATTTGAATTTCGATCCACGGGTAAATGGCGGCGGCTATGTCTGGCATTGCCATATTATTGATCACGAGGATAACGAGATGATGCGCCCCACAGAGGTGGAACCCAATACCGATGAGCGGAGCTATAAAATTGGAATAGATTATTAAGCAGTTGATCGAGCTTTATATTCGACCTTGTGTACTGGTTTGGGTAAATATAAACAGGCTGCCAGGATGGAGCCTGTTTATGGTTATTAGCCGATCAATGAATTTTCACCTGGTTTACACATTCATTCCTGATCCTCAATGTGTACAAGGGCTAAATACGGTGAAATAACTTTATTGGCTTTGCTCCAATAAATCCCAATTATTTCAAATGTTACAAGCATAAAATGTCTCTAAAATAAAATTAATTATTCATTTATCTAGGATGGATGGACTTATTTGTTCGCCAAG
>CAYLPS010000171.1:0-4493 GCA_964385625.1 uncultured Anaerolineaceae bacterium
CTGATGAAATCTTTGTACCAGAGTTCAAAGGAGGTTCCAAACATGAAAAGGGTTTTGCCCGGCGATTCGATATCGCAACTGGGGTCTGTGCGTCCGCCCCTGATGGAAAAAGTGCCGCACCAGTCACCCGAAGCTGCAAGGGCAAAACTGGTGATCGCCAGGAGCATGATAATCAAGAATGGCTTCTGCAAGACTTTCATAAGGAGAACCTCCAGATTCTTTTACTATTTTAATGCTAATTTGAAAGCATTTATTTTGTCAAGGAAAAAAAAGCTGACAATTTAGATTTAATTCATACTCATTAATAGGTTGAAAGAAGGCCAGGAACAATATAAAGAGTCAGCCAAACTTGCAAATGGGGCTCACTTGAACATTTGGGGATAAAGCTATATGCGGTGAGGAGATATGATTGACTATGTTTGGACTTGGACATCGGCTGTTTTGGACGTTTCTGGACGTCTTTGCTTCATCGATAATTGCAAATAGCGCTGATTTTGGAATGGATTTGGACATCTGCCATCTCCAGCCCAATATACCAAACTAGGAAACCGCGACTGAAGTGGTAAAACTCCAATCAAAAAATGTCCCGGGTCTGATCCTCGTCCAAAATATAAGTCTGAAAGTCTGAATTGAGGGGTTCGAGTACCATTGCAAACCTCTTGTGATCTAAGATCTAACTTTTGTGTGTGATCCCTCCATCACGTGCACAGTACCGATTTGGCCATTTATACCTTCCAATTCTGCGGTCAACTTAAAGCTGAGTTGTTAGACCTTGAATAAGACCACTCCAGCAGCGATAAAGAAATCGGCTTCACGGCTGTTCGGCAATGCTACTAAGCCATGAAGCCCGTTTTGCTCTTTGTCCCGCTACAGGAGCAGGATAGAAATCTGGATTTTCCCTTTTTTATGACCTGCCATGCGTGCAGAGCAGGTTCTGGTCAAGAAGATACTACACAAGCGGAAGCCTATATTGTTGTTGCTGTTGGTCGCATTGTTGTTGTTCCGATTCGAAACGGTGCAGTTGTTGGCATTGTTGTTCCAGCTACCGCCGCGTTTCACACGGTTAGACCCGCTTGCTGATTTCTACCCCAGATGGATTGTGATAACAAAGTGCTGTGCGCAAAGCCGATGAATCCCATCCGGCTGCGTGTGCTTTGGTACAAGACCTCTGCGCTTATTTTCCCCTTGATATATGCCTGCTCGGTTCTTTCCATTCCCTTCAGGCAACGTTTCAGGTTTTCCCGGCGTATCCTCAGCAGCCTTGGATAGACTCGGTAACCCAAGTAAGGGATGCCCAGCGTAACTCTGTTTATCTGCACCGATTGAGGCTTGATGCGCAGATCAAGTTCATTCTGTACAAATTGTTCTGTTTGCCTCAGAGCATGTTTCAAGTCTTGTGGATCATCTGAGAACAGGATAAAATCATCCATATAGCGCACGTAAGCTCTAAACCCAAGAGTCTGCTTTACATATTGATCCAGCGCATTCAGATAGATATTGGCAAAGAACTGCGAAGTCAGGTTACCCACCGGCAAGCCCTTACATCCATTCTGCAATTCATTCTTATTCACCAAACCCATGCTCTCTGTCTGGTTGCTTAGGATTATCCGACAAAGTGACATCACAGTGGGGTCTTTGATCTTGCGATTGATCAACCTCAGCAGGATATCGTGATTGACACTGGCAAAAAACTTCTCAATATCCAGCTTCAAATACCACCCATACCGGCAGGCATAGTTTTGAGTAGCTTGGACTGCAAGAAGCAAGCCTTTGTCCTTTCTGGTGGCATAGGAATCCTTGATAAAGACTGCTTCAAAATACGGCTCGATGATATTCACCAAGGCATGGTGCACCACTCTGTCCCGGAAAGCAGCCACACTGATGATCCGCTCTTTGGGTTCCCTGATCACGAAATACTTGTAGGACTGAGGATGATAACGCTGCTCAATCAGCTCTGCTTGCAACTCAAACAGATACTTCTCACAGTTAAACATCCACTCCGTGGTCTCAGCCTTGCTTTTCTTATGCCCACAAGCCTTTTTATAGGCAAGATACAGATTTGACCAGCTTGTGATGCTCCCATATAGATATCCCACGCGTTTAGGCACTTTTGAGCCAGCCTCCCACCATTTTACCGATCTCCAGCAGTTCCCGGCTGATATACTCATATTGGCTTTCACTGAAGCGCTGCATCTTGAAAGCCATCTGGATCAGAGCGCGCAGAATATCCAGTTTCAAGTTGATCTTTAACAGCGGTTCCCGCTTTGCCTGGCTGTAGATTGTCTGCACGATCAGTTCCAGAATCTCCAGACAGATGTTATCAATCTTCTGTGCCAGCGAATAACGCAGGTTCTTGGGAAATCTCTGGGTACGCTCCATGATCCAGGGCACGGTGTCCATCCATTTTACATAGAGGGGATAATTATTCTTCTGGCTCAAGTGCTGCTTCCTGCAATAGCTTGATGATCTGCTCACCGTATTTATCCGCCTTGCCTTTCATACCCTTGATCGCTGCAAAATCTGCCTTTGCTACAGGTTGTCGCTTGATTATCTCATAGATCTGGGAATTATACATGACGATATAAGCTGGAATGCCTTCACTGGCAGCCAACTCATTGCGCCAATCCCGCAAGGCATCATATTGGGCGCGCTCAAGTTCACTCATGCCTTCCAGATCTGGTTTCCCAGTTCTTTCCCGGCGAGCCTGATACTCGATAAAGAATGAGTAGTATATACTGCCCTGACTATTGATAAATTCCTTCTCAATTCTTACTACGCTGTGCTCACGACAAAAGCGGTTGAATTCATGATCGTCGAATTCACCTGTGTCATGGTTGAATTTCACTAAAATCAAGCGATACATAATCTATCTCTAAAAAATCCCGCGGGCAGGGGGAAGAATCCCCCTGCACCCCCACGGGATCGCAGATTCATAGCTTTGTCCCTTCGCCCTGAAACTTGCATAAGGCAAAAAGGACAAAATACAAAAATCAAGGGAAAACCCTACACAAGCGGAAGCCTATACTGCTGAAGCAGTTGGGCGCATCGCTGTAGTTCCGATACGAAACGGGGCAGAGGTTGGCACCGGTGTACCAGCTACCGCCGCGAAGCACACGGGTAGACCCGCTACTTGCTCCCGTAGGATTATTTTGTGAACCACTTGGGTAGTTGCCATAGATATCCCAACACCATTCCCACACATTGCCACTCATATCAGAGGTGCCCAGTTCATTGGGGTCTTTGAGTCCCACGTCCCATGTCCGATTACTGGAGTTTGAGCTGTACCATGCCACATTGCCAATGGTATTACTGCCACTATAGGTATAGCCATGGCTCTGATTACCACCTTTGGCGGCAAACATCCATTCCATCTCAGTAGGCAGCCGGTAGCCATTGGCAGCCCAGTTACAGCTTACATTGGTATGGTTAGCATCACTTGTATTCCAACCGGAAGGCCAGGTGCTGGGATTGGTGCCATAAGTGCTGTAGCTATAGCATGGCGTTAGCCCTTCCTGAATACTGCGGCGATTGCTGTATTCAATCGCATTGAACCAGGAAACTGTCTCCACCGGACGGTTGGGATTACTACCAAAGTAAGATGGATTCGAGCCCATCACGGCCTGATATTCAGCCTGGGTAAGCTCGTATTTATCGATGTAAAAACTGCTGATGGTTACATTGGAAGTCCCGTTGTTGAAGGTTCCCCCTTGCACAAAGACAAAGTTCTCCGGCATAGGTGGTGAAGAGCCGTCATCGGCATAGACCCGGTAGAGATAGCTACCATCAAGAGTATAGCTCTCCGCACCGGCGTTCCAGACTATGTGTTTGCCTGTGCCGCCTGGCAGGTCGTCACCAAAATCTCCGCTCAGATTGGCAGGGCTGGGTACTAAATCGAAGCTGCTGCCATTATTGCTGCTCAGCTTGAAGCTGATATCGCACAGATCAGCATTGGCATCAAAGAGGTCGTAGTAGATATCCACCGTCTTGCTTCCATCATTGCGCTGAATGGCACTAACATTGCTTACCACCGGAGCGGTATTGGGGATGGGTGTTTTTTCCACTTTGATGTAGTCCCAGTGGGCATATTTGGTAGTGCCATCGAACTTGGATGATAGCCTCATGCGCAGGTAATTGCTGCCAGCAGGGACATCCACCGAGACTGCGGTCCATGCATTGGAATTGTTATTTACCGTAACCCAGCCATCCCAATTTGTGCCGTTGTCATATTTAACGCTGTAACGGCAGTAGTCGTTGGTGCTGGCAAGGTTCTTGGTGAAGTAATAGAAACTTACAGTGTAGGTGTATCCAGCTTGGAGGGTAAGGGTACTGAAAGTAACGGTGCTTTCCACATTGTCTAAGTCCCAGCCTGCCCAATAGTAGCTACCATTGTAGGCTGTGGCACCACCCATGCTTTCAGTGGTGGGACCCCACCAGATATGTCTGGCATCGGGAGTGGGATTGGATGTGTAGCTCCAGGTGTCCGCTGCACTGGA
>CAYLPS010000172.1:0-4474 GCA_964385625.1 uncultured Anaerolineaceae bacterium
CCCCTACCCAGGAACCCACCCCCACCTCGGCTGCCTGTACCAACCAGGCTAAATTTGTTGAGGATGTCACCATCCCCGATGAGAGCGAACTATTGCCCGGCACCGAGTTCGTTAAAACCTGGCGCCTGCAAAACACCGGCACCTGCACCTGGACCAGCCAGTATGCCCTGATTTTTGCCAGCGGTGACCAGATGAGCGGCGCCAGCCCCCAGCCGCTGCCAGGCCCGGTTGCCCCCAATGCCACCGTGGACATCTCAGTATCTTTAAAATCCCCCGGATCAACCGGCACTTACCAGGGTGACTGGAAGCTGCAAGACCCGCAAGGCGCCAGCTTCGGCACCGGGAAAAACGCTTCTGAGCCTTTCTTCGTACTCATCAAGGTGGTTGAAGGCGTCTCCGATTTGGGCCTCGGGCCTGCCACCTGGACCGATAATATGGACAACGCCGACCACTGGTACCTGCTCGACACCGCCAATACAAAATTCACGGAGGGTGATGGCAGGCTGGTAATGACCTCCATCAAGCCGGGCGGCGGAGAGGAATGGGATATCTCCACCCGTCCATCGCTGGATGACTATTACATGCAAGCCACGTTCATTACCGGCGACGCCTGTTCGGGGCTTGACCGCTACGGACTGTTGGTGCGCGCCCCGGTGCCCGAGAAGGGCTACGTGTTCGAATTCACCTGTGACGGTCATTACCGCCTGTATGTATGGGATGGCAGCTACCACGCCATTCAGGAATGGACCTCCGCAGCCGCCATCAAGACCGGCCCCAACCAGACTAATGTCATGGGCATCTGGCTGAAAGGCGACGATATCCGCCTGTATGCCAACAGCTATAAGCTGGCCGAATTCACCGACGACACCTTCGACCACGGCCAGTTCGGCCTGGCCATCGGTTCGGCCAACACAAACAATTTCACCGTGTATGTCGACAAGGTCTCCCTCTGGGATTTGAGCCAGTAATTTATAGTTATGGCAATTTCCTCCTACAAATCCTGCAGTCTCAATCCTGCAGGATTTTTTATGTATATTCGTAGGTTGGTTTGAACGTCTTTTGTGATCACCCCGAGTGGTTTGCGAGGGGAAATTTACCATCCTTTTCTTCATCTAACATAGGCTTCTCGCTTCCACAATTTATGTTCGCTTCCGTGTGCCCACCCCGACATACTTCAAGCTGCCTGCTCAAAATGCCTTTCGAGAGGCTTCTCCGGTGGTTTTATTGAGGCTGACACCCAATCTTCCCCCCACACAAACCAAACATTCTCAATATCCTTCCTAAACACTCTGCTGCTATACTGGGTGCATATTCATCAGGTGAGATTAACCATGTTACCCACCAAGGTACTTCTGATTACCGCCGATGATGCCATGGCGAGCTCGATGGGCACCTGCCTATCTCAATCTGGTTACCAGGTGCTTCAAACCTCCCAGGGAACAGGTGCCCTGGACCTCATCCGGCTCGAAAAACCGGGTTTGCTGGTACTGGATGTGGAGTTACCCGATTACAACAGCCTGGCCATCATTCGCGCCTTACGTTCTGAAGGCTTCACCAGCCGATTGCCTGTAATCTTGATCGGCGCAAGCTTGCGTGAGCAAGATGCCCTGCTGGGCATGGAGGTGGGAGCAGATTTATGCCTGTGCGAAACCTTTCACCCCCAGGTGTTTGTAGCCCGTGTGCGCTCGCTCCTGTGCAGGAGTGAGATGGCAAAAAATCGTTAATCACTCAGCCCTTTTCAGGGTAGTAGGGTTTTAGCGTAATGGTAAACTCAGCGCCTTCGCCAAGCTTGCTATCAGCATGGATTTCACCACCATGCGCTTCAACGATCGATTTGGCAATGGCCAGCCCCAGGCCCGATTCGCCATTATGCGGGCGCGATTTATCCCCCCGGTAAAAGCGGTCGAAGATGTGCGGCAGGTCCTCGGGCGAAATCCCTGAGCCGGTGTCCTTCACCCTCATTAGCACCTCGCCATGTGTGGCAACCGCTTCCATGGTCACCTTGCCTCCCTGGGGGGTGTAGCGGAAGGCATTCACGATCAGGTTATCCAGCACCTGCGACATGCGTTCCACATCCACGTTTACTTGCGGACAATCCTCACCCAACCTGACCACCAGCTCAACCTGGCGTTGGCGGCTGGCCACGATGTGCCGTGAAACCACGCGTTCCAGCAAGGCTTTTGGTTGGGTGGGTTGCAGCACCAGGGGTAGCTCACCCGTATCAGCCAGAGATAACAGGCGCAAGTCATCCACCAGGCGGTCGAGGTGCCTGGCTTCTTGCAGCAGGATGTTATACACTTCCTGGTTTCCGGGCAATTTTTTATCGTTCAATGCTTCCGCATAACCCGTGATCACGCTTAGTGGTGAGCGTAAGTCATGGGCGATATCTGCGGTCATTTGCCGGCGTGCTTTGGTTGCCCGGTCCAGCGCGGCGCTCATCTGGTTGAAGGCTACCGCCAGCATACCGATTTCATCCTTCGAACGCACCTTGACCTGTCTGCCAAATTTTCCCTTCGCAATATCCACCGTTGCTTCCTTCAGCTCGTGCAGCGAACGCGTCATGGTATATGCTAAAAATCCGCCCAGGGTTAATGCTAAAACGACTGCTATCAACGCACTCACGATGGTAGCAGAATTTACATTGCGCAAGAAACTGGCTTCAGGTGTATTTCCCAAGAAATTTCGGGAGATGGGGCTTAATAACAACCAGCCGATATCTTGTTTATTGGATTGCAGCAAGATTGCATTGCTAAGCACACCTTTGCTCACCGTTTTGCCAATTTGATCTGGCTGGTTGCTGTAAATAACCACCTGGTCTGGTCCAACCAGGGTGAAGGGGCTGCCACCAGCCATGGTCGCATGCCCTCCACCAGCCTGGATCATCATCCTTGGCTGCATCAAGAATATAACATTGTTCACCCCTGCCCATGTACCGTAAGTCTGGTAGTAAAGCAGCAGGTTATCCACCAGTGCCTGTTGTTCCTGGTCGACAATAAAATTATTGAAGGCTGCCTTGGTCCGCGATTGGGTAATTACCGCCACCAGGATCGAGCCGGTCAGGCCCACCAGGAGGAATGCCAGGGTAAGTTTGATGGCTAATGAGCGCGTCACAGCTTTTGCTCTTTATTCCCGGGCACCAAAGCGGTAACCCGCCCCATATACCGTTTCGATATAGATCGGCTTGGCTGCGTCTGGCTCGATTTTTGCGCGTAAATTGCGGATGTGCACATCGATTGTGCGCTCGTAGCCTTCATAAGCCGTCCCTTGCAGACGGTCGAGCAGCTCAAGCCTCGAAAATACTCTTCCAGGTGTGGCCATTAACGTAGCCAGTAACGAAAATTCAGAAGGGGTGAGCTCAACCGGCTGGCCGTCCACCGTGGTTGTCCGCCCTGCCCAGTCCAGTTCGATGCCTCCTATGCGCAGGATTTCTTGCGATGAGCTTTGTTTTTCAGCTCTGCGCAGCACGGCCCTCACCCGTGCAGTTAGCTCGCGCGGGCTGAAAGGTTTGGTCACGTAATCATCAGCCCCCAGCTCAAGCCCCAGTACCTTGTCGTTTTCCTCGATCTTGGCCGTCAGGATCACCACCGGTGTATCAGCCTCACGGCTGTAGGCGCGCATGAACTCGTAACCTCCCATCTCCGGCATCATCAGGTCCAGGATGATCAGGTTCGGCTTTTCATGCCGGGCAACAAAGAGTGCCTCTTGTCCATCGCAGGCTGTGACCACATCGAAACCCTCCTGGGTCAGGTAGGATTTCAACAAGGTGCGCAGCTCAGTTTTATCGTCGACTACCAGGATTTTCTTTGCCATGATCGGATTGTATCATCACTCCCGTAATTCTGGATATTACGCCTGTGTGAAGCGAATAAAAGGAAGTATCCGGGGGGCTCAATCCCGGATACTTTATACCCTAAGAGGAGGAGAGATGAAACAGGTTCAAGTCTATTTTATGGTGTGGTTGTAGTTGAATTATTGAAATCTGGCATAAAACCTCCGCCGCCACGCCCGTGTGGCCCGCCATGCCCACCCCATGCCCCCATGCCCTGCAAGAACATGTGATTGCTGTTGCTGAGCAGCTGATCTGCCTGGTCCTGGGTGATCACACCCCGGCTGACTGCTTCGTTCACCGCGGCGCTGAAAGCTGATTGCATGCTGGATTGGAAGGTGCTGTCATTGGAGAGAGCATACTCGCCTTTCATTAGGTCAGCCTGCTCCTGGCTCAGGTTACCATCCGCCAGCATGGCGTCGATATTGGCATTGAATGCCGCCTGGTAGGCTGCTTGCAGCGCATCCACGCTGATCCCCAGGGCATCCGCCAGGTAGGAGTCGAAATCGATCCCGTTTTGGCTCAGCCAGCCATCCCAGCGATTTCCAAAGGGGAAAGCGTTCTCGTTCGAGCTCAGCGTGTCGGCCTGGGCCTGGGTTAACAATCCCTGTGATACTGCCTCAGTCAAAGCTGCGCTGTATGCATTTT
>CAYLPS010000173.1:0-4423 GCA_964385625.1 uncultured Anaerolineaceae bacterium
CCATTGGTGGATACCTTTTGGTTTGATCTTTTGCTGATGAAAACTGAGTGAATCTATCATGGATCTTCCGTCATATTTCCTCCCCCAACCTGAATATGTCATCGATGCAGATCAGCGAGCCGCTTTCGATCGACAATGTCAGCTGACCGACAAGCAAGGCTTTATCGATTACCAGCTGACGTACCCAAAATGGCAATTCCTAACCTACATGTGTGAGAGCAGGGATGTGGTGCTGCACGGCTCGCAAAACCGCGATATCGAGGTGGTTGAGCCGCGCCAGGCGCATGATAAGCGGGCTTACAGCAACCAGAACGCGATATACGCCACCACGGATGGCATTTGGGTGATCTATTTTGCCATTGTCGACCGGCGAGGATATCCTGGGCTATCGCTGTTCAATTCCTGCTTCCAGATAAAAATATCCGAGCAGCAAATGAGTGAACCTTACTATTTCTTCTCGATCAGCTCATTCGCCAAGGAGCAGAAAGCCTGGTGCGATGGCGCGGTATATATCCTGCCACGCAACAGATTTAGCCGTGAGCCAGTACAGCACATTCAGGGTGCTGAGGTCGTCTTTCCGCACTGGATCAGCACAAGTGCGGCAAAGCCTGTGGCGAAGCTGCTGGTGTGCCCGCAGGACTTCCCTTTCGTGGAGCAAATCCACGGGCACAATGATCAAAAGCTGGTCGAGCTGTATAGGCTGCATCCGGAAGCGTTCCCCATAGAAGCGCTGGAAAGTTGAAGGGCGAGCGTAACTAAGGCGAAGTAGGGTATCGACTTATCGCAGGTGTGTGGTAAGCTTAAGGAAGAGGGAAATCGAGCATGAATACCTGGACCAGGCTATTTACACGCCTTCACCAGTTTGTATATCGGTTGACGCGCGGCCACCTTGGTCACAGGGTGGGGCGTCAATCTGTATTATTGCTACATACGGTAGGTCGCCGGTCGGGCAAACACCACATCACAACCCTGTCTTATTACCGCGATGGGGATAATTACCTGGTTGTAGCGTCCAACTGGGGGGAGGAGAGCCAGCCGGATTGGTACCTTAACCTGGTAAAGAACCCCTGCACCACCATCCAGGTGAAGGATAAGCAACTGCAGGTGGAAGCCAGCCTGGCCCAGGGAGAAGAATATGAGCGACTGTGGCAGCTGGCGACGCAAAAAAATGCGCAGTATGTCAGGTATCAGGAAGGGTTGGTACGGCATATTCCCATCGTGGTCTTGTCCCCCGTGGTGACGCCTAAAGACCGCAGCTAAAACTGCTTATCGCTATTGCGCCGTTGTGGAAACAACTTTGCCGCTATAATTAAGCGCAGCCATCCCAATTCTGAAAAATGTTAGGAGAATCCTCATGACAGACCCGCGCGTCACCAAGCTAGCCAAAGTGTTGGTTAATTATTCGGTTGATATTAATCCCGGCCAGCAGCTCTACATCTCTTCCAGCCCCATTGCCCGCGAGCTCACCCTGGCGATCTACGAGCAAGCCATCAAAGCCGGCGCCAACATTTTCGTGGAACAACCGCTGGACGAAGCTGGTGAGCTTTTCTTCACATACGCCAGCGATGCCCAGCTGGATTATGTCTCTCCCATCCGCAAGCTGATCTACCAGACCTTCGATGCCACGCTTTCGATCGAGGCTGATTCAAACCGGCGCATGCTCAGCGCCATAGATCCCAGGCGCATGGCGCGTAGAAATAAAGCCCATAGCGAGCTCATGAAAACCTGGCTCGAGCGCGCCGCGCGTGGCGAGCTTCGCTGGTGCCTCACCATCTACCCCAACAATGCCAATGCCCAGGATGCAGATATGTCACTGCGCGATTATACGGAATTCGTCTATGCAGCCGGGATGCTCAACGAAGATGATCCGGTGAAGTTCTGGCGGGAGCTTGGTCAGCGCCAGGGCAAGCTGGTGGAGTGGTTGAAAGGTCACGATCAGGTGGTGCTTAAGGGCTCGAACGTAGACATGCGCATGTCGATTAAAGATAGGGTCTTCATCAGCTGCGACGGCAAGGAAAACTTCCCCGATGGCGAGATTTTTACCGGACCCGTGGAAGATTCAGCCCAGGGATGGATCCGCTATAAATACCCGGCTATCTACATGGGGCAGGAAATCACCGATATCGAGTTGTGGTTCGAGAATGGCAAAGTGGTGAGGGAAAAAGCCAGCAAGAACCAGGAATTGCTCACCTCCACCTTGAACACCGATGAGGGGGCACGCTTCCTGGGAGAGCTGGGCATCGGCACCAACTATGGCATCACCAGATTCACCAAGGAGATGCTGTTCGACGAAAAAATCGGCGGTACATTCCATCTGGCGGTGGGTTCGGGCTACCCTGAGACGGGCAGCAAGAATGACTCCGCCATCCATTGGGACATGCTCTGTGACATGGCTGAGAGCGAAGTGACCGTAGACGGTGAGCTGTTCTACAAGGATGGTAAGCCAACCATAACATAAACGAGACGAAAGCTCTCGACGACCGAAGTCGCACCTCAAGAGAACACCTGGCCCCCCTTCGTGGGCTTCCAAACATATGAAGTCAGCGGAAGCTGACTTCGTGATTCTTAAAGGTTAGATCGTGGATAGAGAGCGAAGCGAGGGGATTCACCCGCTGAATGATTTCCCCTAGCTAAACCGGCTGTGGATTTTTCCCTTCACCTTCAGATAACTATACATCGTGGAGATAGCAGAGATGGCCCCGATGACCACTTGCAGGATCAAAATCACCCTGCCGATATCATTGTTAATCCAGGTAAAGGCGAAGCGCATCTCTGGTGGGAAGGGCTCAGCCAGGTGGCTGAAATCGAACGGGAAGGTGGCTAGTAGGATAGCCGAGCCGATGGCCAGCGACAGGTCGGTGACGGCTTCCAGCGGGCGGGCGGGATTGCGCCTGCCCTGCAGCAGGCGCTGCAATGGTGGCGCAAGCGAGATCACAATGGGCACATACAAGGCCAGCATGGGTAGCAATCCAAACCGCTCAGTGAAGAAGCCGCTGTTGATCCGCTGGTGGTAGATGAAGAATGCCAGTAAAAGCAGCATCAACACGTCGGTGTATAAACCGGCCCACCTTTGTGGCAGGGTAAGGATTTCGATTTCTTTTTTCACCTGCGTGGGTGGCTGCATGCTATACTCCTGTGGGTTTTTCCTTGGGGATGACCATTTTGTCGGTATGGAAGGCCACCTCCACTTCACGGCTGGGAGAAAATGAGCTGATCAGGTATTCCAGCGACTGCTGGCGATCGCAACCGCCTTCGGAGGACAGTAAAATCTGCTTGCAAAATTCGGCGATATCTTGAATGATGCGCTCATATCGGTAATAAGCCAGGGCAGAGTGGTCAATCTCGACATCACCATAACCCCGGTAAAACAGCAATTCCTGGCGCCCTCCGGGCTGGTCACCCATCATCCCGGCGCCGATGCACATCAGGTCGTGCTCGCGGGGGGCGAATTGGGCGTTATCCCAATCCACGAGGTATAGCTGGCCTGAATCAGTGAGATGGTAATTACCCGGATGGGCATCAGCGTGGCACAGGACAAACTTCATTGGCCGGTGTTGAAGTGTACTTGCCAGCTCATCTGCCTGAGTGATCATTGTAACGATCACTTCACGTTTGCCAGCCAGGAAATCAGCCAGGCTAGATGCAATTGGGTCAGTAAAGCCTTGATGAGCTGCCAGGTCGAGAAATCGCCTGGCTGCCTGGCGCCATTGGGGAGAATATGTCTCGTGGGGGATATGCTTCGCTAGGTCAGCAGGCATCATCACCGTGTGAATGGACCTGAATAGCTGGCCGAGCAGCTCCCACTGCTGGTCGCTTAGGCCGGCCTGATAGCCGCTGTGCCCGGGAATAAAGGGGTACAAAATGGTGATATGCGACTCCAGCTTGCCCCAGGAGGCGCCTGAGCGGGTTTTCAGGATGGGAATGATGCCGTTAATTCCAAGGCTGCTGAGCAATTCGGGCACTTTGACGGTGATGGGAATGAAATTTCCACTGCGCAGCTTCAGGAAATATGATTTACCATCCTGCGCCTGCAGCTTGAAGGCCGAGGATTGCACGTCATAACCAATGGGCAGAAAGGTAACATCGTTTACTGCCAGGCCATACAGGCCAAGCATCCCCGCAGCGATTGCTTCATCGGTAATATTGGGCCGCTCAAGCATTTTTGGATCTCTATTCCTTGGTTGATTGATATATTATAGTGAATAAAATCCGAGTTAGAAGAACGAATTTATATTTCTTCACCGAAGTAAGGATTTGGATAGCGAAACAGGTGAAAGAGAACAATATAAACATAATCAGGTTGAATAGGGAGAATGAACGAGTTCACCCTTCGGGCAGGTTATAATTCGAGGTGAGCGGGAGTAAGCATATTTCCCAAGGCTCATCATCGAACGTCCGACCGACAATAATTCATTGAAATTTT
>CAYLPS010000174.1:0-4362 GCA_964385625.1 uncultured Anaerolineaceae bacterium
GATATCTGGGGAGTTTTTTAGAGCGGCCATGAATTCCTCAGATAAAGGTGAGTAAGAAAATATGCGGGGTTTGCCGCCCTTGGTGTGATTGACATTCCCTTCCTGGTTCAGTGAGATTGTCCCACTCACCAGGTCGATGTCCTGGGCGCGCAGATATACAGCTTCGGTAATACGCAAACCGCTTGCCCACATGAGCCTAAGTAGCCTGGCAACAACCGGATCTTGCCGAGTGAGCTGGTCTATGATCGCCTGGGCTTCTTCTTCGGTATAAGGGATGGGCTTCGGTTTTGAATGGAAGCTTCCCGGTCCGCCCTGGTCCTTGTGGGGCAGCAAGGGTGGTGCATCGGGTGGAAAGACGCCAGCTTTGCGGCAAGCCGTGTCCAGCTTGCGCAGGGATGCACAGACACGTGCGATCCTTCCACCCGACCTCTCTCGATTCCCTAGCTCTTCGATATAGGCCAGCGCCATCTCTTGCCTGACTTCGTACAAATGTTTCACCTCAGGCCAGTTGAGCCGAATGAACCGGGCGAACTGGTGCACATCCGCCGACATGCAGCGCATGGTGTTGATACCAGTGATCAGCTCTGCATCCCGGTGGTATCGCTTGGCTTTATGCCGGCTGGCACCTGGTCGAAAGATGCCCTGCAGAGCTTTCATCATCTGGTAGCCCAGGCTACCTTGACCATTTTTACTCACCACTCACCTCCTCAAGTCCAGGATCATTGGTTCTTGACCTAATTGCACTTTTCCCTTAGTTTCCTATTAGATCAGCCTTTCTCGCCAACCTCGCTAAGACAACGCCGGCTCATCGCCTTGAGTTGCAACTCCCCTTTTCGGGGAGGGCCTGCTGACTTCGCAGGTTGATCGCTTGATTGAGGCCCACGCTGAAGTTGAGCGATCCAACAGTTTCAGCGCGCTGCCCAACCGCCCGGCGAGCGTGCAGTTGGGGATGGGAATATGGGGAAATATCTATTCGTTGTACCTCCTATCCTTGTTATCTGGTTTAGTTTCCGGTTCTCCTTCTGACGTGCATTCTGGCATTCCGACCAACGTTTATGTGGGAGAATCGATTCGCGTTATGCAAAGTTAAAAAAAGAAACCATACATCCAGGGAGAATATTTGCCTGCCAACGTATGGTTTCTGTATCACTGATATATAGCGCTTAAATTAGCGCGTTGGTAATCGTCACATAAATAATATCAGTGAAATCAAAATTGTCAAGCGTTTTTGGGCAAGACGGGACATCTGCCCACCTGGGACGGGACATATGTCCCGGTTCCAAATGAACTCAAAAGCCAAAAATGTGCAAATAACCAATTGCTTTATTTGCACTTTTGGTATAAAATGACTATAGATTGCATCCTAATTTGCGGATTTTATCCTGATGGATCCCAGTGATTTTTCCAGCATCGCGCCTGGACGCGTCTTACGCACACCCAAAGGGTATTGGTCGTTCGTACCAAATCCACTACCTCCTACTATTGACTGGTCTGTTTTGTTAATTTCTGCCCTGGGTGAGGCGGAGCGTAATCTGGGCAGACTGGCCAGCCTGGCAGATACGCTGCCTTTGCCACACATTCTGGTACGTCCATTCATGCGACAGGAGGCGGTGCTATCTTCCCGCATCGAAGGGACGCGCGCTTCGTTGGTAGACTTGTATAATTATGAATCCGCTCAATTATCCTTTTTCGAAGACACCTCGGATGTGCGTGAGGTCCATAATTATGTACGCGCCATGGATTTTGGCCTGGAACGCCTAAAGACACTGCCGGTTAGCCTGCGCCTGATCCGGGAGATGCACGGGATATTGATGGAAGGTGTGCGCGGAGAACATCTCACTCCGGGCGAGTTTCGCCGCAGCCAGAATTGGATTGGTCCATCTGGTAGCACCATCGAGAGCGCCACCGTCGTCCCGCCGCCCCTTGACGAGATGAACCAATCTCTGGATGCTTTGGATAAATTTATACATGCTCCATCGGACACCCCGCAGCTGGTCCGTGCCGGTTTGATCCACTACCAGTTCGAGGCTATCCATCCATTTCTGGATGGGAATGGTCGAGTGGGTCGCTTGTTGGTGATCTTGCTGTTGATCGAATGGAGGTTGATCTCCCAACCCTTGATCTACCTGAGTGCCTTCTTCGAAACCCACCGGTTGGATTATTATGAACGCCTGCTGGCGGTCAGCCAGCGCGGCGCGTGGGAGAATTGGCTGCTCTTTTTTCTGAAAGGGATCAGCAGCCAGTCTCAAGATGCCATCACCCGCATCGAGCGACTAGGGCGATTGCGGAATGCTTACCAGGAGCGACTAAGCACAGAGCGGGCAGCAGCGCGTTTGCTGCAAACCCTGGATGTGCTCTTTGAGCGCCCGATATTAAATATTCGTCAGCTTGAGGCTGCGCTGGATGTACCATACCGGACAGCACAACGTTATGTGGAAAGGCTGGAAGAAATCGGTATCCTGAGAGAAGTCACTGGCCAGGCGCGTAATCGCCTATATCGGGCAGACGAAATTTTACCGGTGCTGCATGGGTCGTTACATCAATCAGGAACCTAATATCTATTAGATATGAAATAAATAACCAATCGCATACGAAGTTTGAATCATAGATCAAACCTGATGCTTTTCATGCATGATATAATCTAATCAGCTTATAATAATCTGCTTAGAAAGTATCGTATATGAATAAATTTATCGGACGTTACCGAGAACTCGAAGAACTCAATCGTATCATCTCCAACGGTGGTGCGCAATTCATCCTGGTTTACGGTCGCCGGCGAGTGGGCAAGACCACTCTACTGCTCAATTGGGTCGAGCAAACCACTAAGCCATATATCTATTGGGTGGCTAATCGAGATACGCCAGCCCAGTTGCGCCTGGGGTTCATGCGTGCTGTGTGGCGCTGGGCGCACCCTGAGAGCCAGGCCGTGCCTCGCTTCGAAACCTGGGAAGACGCCTTTGAAACTACCGTTCAATTGATCGGAGACCAGCCCATGATACTGATCATGGATGAGTTTTCCTATGCAAACGAATCGGATTCCTCCCTGGCTTCCCACCTTCAAGCCGCGTGGGACCACCTGTTCAAGGATAGCAACATCACCATCGTACTTTCCGGCTCCCACATTGGTATGATGGTTGACTTGATGGGATACCAATCGCCGCTTTATGGACGCTTCACAGCACAGCTTCCAGTTGATCCGCTTCCCTTTTCTGCATTGAGTGATTTCTTACCCCGCTATACGGCAGCCGAACGGGTAGCTGTTTATGCAGTGACGGGCGGAGTGCCAGCCTACCTGGAGCGCTTTGACGGACAGCGATCCCTCACTGAGAATATCCGTGAGCTCTTCATGCGGCGCACGAGCATTTTCCGCACCGAGCCTTTCTACTTGATCGGTGACGTGATCCGCCGCGAGACGCAGACTTACGAGGCTGTATTGAAGAGTATCGCAGTTGGAAATAAGACACCTCAAGAAATCGGCAACACCTTAGGTGTTTCTTCGTCTTATCTTAGCCCTTATCTCAAGCAATTAGAAGAGCTGCATCTCGTCAAACGTCACATTCCGGCTACCACGCCTCCGGAGCGACGCGAGAGCACTAAAACTAGCCAATACAATTTGATCGATCCATACTTGCGCTTTTACTTCCGATTCATAGCTCCAAATGCTGAACTGGTTGAACAGGAACTAAGCCAAATTCTCTGGGACCGAATTTCTGAGCAGTTCCGCGCCTTCGTGGGAATGACCACCTTCGAAGATCTGTGTCGAGAATGGGTGTTAGTGCAGGCCCGGGCCGGCAAACTGACGATGTTACCAGAGGTGGTCGGCAGCCACTGGTCTGCGGATTCCCAGGTGGACGTAGTAGCCGTCAACTGGCACGACAAAGCCATCTTGCTAGGCGAGTGTAAGTGGGGAGTAGATGCGGTCGGACGCTCGGTGATCCGTGAGCTGGAGGACAAAGCACCGAAGGTGGTGCCGAGCAATGGATGGCAGGTATACTATATTTACTTTGCTAGAGCGGGATTCACTGACGCAGCGCGCAGGGAGGCTCAAGCGGTGGGTTCGATGCTTATTGATCTGAAAACGCTAGATAACGATTTGAGGAAAGCATAATGTCACAAATTTTCCCTCGATATTACTCTGCAAAGTGAAAGGCGGTTTACATCATTATGGGAGGTATTCAGCCTGCTCTGAAAACGCCTGGTTTAGGTGCTAAAACAAAATCGATTTATGGTAAACTTTATTAAGAGTTCTAAATAAACCATCGCCTGGCCTGTTTTAATCGTCCATCGCCGGGCCAGGCTAAAATGACTAGCCTGTAGATCGAAAGTTGGCGAACTAGGACGTTAGCTCATAACCCGGAGGTC
>CAYLPS010000175.1:0-4354 GCA_964385625.1 uncultured Anaerolineaceae bacterium
GATGACCATACTAAATCGCAGATATAGTTTACAGAAATTCTCTTGTTTAATCAATCCCTATAAAGATTCTTATATGTTCGTCTCAGGATTCTCTCACCTCGCTTTCATGATTTATAATAGGGAAACTCCCAAGTGTTGAAAGGAAATTATCATGTCGAGTTCACCAAATGCGAGCGATTCTCCCATCAGCAAGGTATATTATGGCTCACCCCGCCAGGCACGCCTGGAAGCAAAGGAAACCCTGCCCGCCAAGCTTGACCTGATCCTCGAGCAGCTGCAGCTGCGCGACCGGGTGAAGGATGAGACGGTCGCCATCAAGATGCACACCGGCAATAATATCGTCTATTCCACCATCCACCCGGTGTTCGTGCGCAGGGTGGTGCAGGCCATTAAGGATGGCGGCGGCAGGCCATTCGTGGCTGACGTGAATTGGGACGCCCGTGGGGCCGAGCAGCGTGGTTATTCGTCTGAGACCATTGGCTGCCAGGTTTACCCGGCTGCTGGCCCGGATGAAAAATATTTTTACGTCCACCATGACCATCCATATAAAAATATCCGCCAATGGCAAGTGGCGGGCATGATCGAGGATGCCACTTTCCTGGTCAACCTGGCACATGTCAAAGGGCATCCCAGCTGCGGTTTCGGTGGCGCTTTCAAAAACCTGGCCCTGGGATGCATGGTGGGAAAAACGCGGGGTGCCATCCATGATTCGACGCAATTTGACCCCTATTGGTTCCCCGAGAAGTGCCCCGACGAGGAAACCCGCCAGCGCATCAAAGACTCCTGCCCCTTCGAGGCCCTGGTGGATGATAAGGAGCATCCGGGCAGCTTGCACCTGCACCCTGAGCAGTGTAATGGCTGCGGGCGCTGCCTGAAGGTGGCACCTGCCGGCAGCCTGAAGATCGACGCCTTGAACTTCCATTCATTCCAAGAAGCCTGCGCCCACAGCGTGGCGGTTACCATGTCCACTTTTAAGCCCGGCAAGGCCATCCACATCGACCTGGCCACTCACATGACCCCCGTATGCGATTGCTTCGGCTTCACCGGCATGCCCATCCTGCCAGACGCCGGGGTGTTCGGCTCGGATGACATCGTAGCGCTCGAGCAGGCCATGCTGGATGTGACCGGCAGGCTGAAGCTGATCGAGGAGAACCTGCCCGGTTGCCTGGAGGTGCACACCCGCCAGGGCCATCCCTTCCAGGTGCTGCATGGCCCGCTCAAAGACCCCTATAAGGTGGTTGAGTATGGCGAGCAGCTGGGCCTGGGCACCCGCAGCTATGAGCTGCTGGACGTGCTGCCGGTGGAGAGCATCACCCGCGCCCCTCTGCCCTATATCTCGGCGCAATAAAAAATTCCCTCCCCCGAGCTGACGATGAATTTCGCTCACCGCACTGACCACTTGCACCCCGAAGGCGCCTACCAGGTGCTCGCCAGGGCGCAGGAGCTCGAGCAGAAGGGGATGGACATCATCCATCTCGAAATCGGCGAGCCCGATTTTGCCACCCCTGCCCATGTCAGTCTGGCGGGTATTCGCGCCATCGCCACCGGTCACACCCGTTACAACCCTCCTGCGGGCCTGGCGTCATTGCGCCAGGTCATCGCTGAGTATGCCGGCAAGCTGCGCAACATCAATATCGACATCGACCAGGTGGTGGTGAGCCCGGGAGCCAAGCCCAATTTGTTCTTCCCTACCCTGGCGCTGGTCAACCCGGGTGATGAAGTGATCTACCCCGACCCGGGCTTTCCCACCTACCAGGCGATGATCGGCGTGGCAGGTGGCAAGGCCGTGCCGGTGCCCCTGTTGGAGAAGAATGGCTTTTCTTTTGACCTCGAGGCTTTTGACCGCCTGGTCAACGAGCGCACCCGGCTGATCATCCTCAACTCGCCATCGAATCCCACCGGCGGGGTCATCCCCCTGCCAGACCTCGAGCATATCGCCCGAGCTGCCATGCATTTTGGCGCCTGGGTGCTCTCCGATGAAATCTACAACCAGCTGCTCTTCGACGGCACGCTCGCCCCCAGCATCGCTTCCATCCCCGGCATGCAGGAGCGCACCATCATCATCGATGGCTTCTCCAAGACCTACGCCATGACCGGCTGGCGCCTTGGCTATGGTATCATGCCCGCAGAGCTTGCCCGGCGAGTGGAGCTGCTGCTCACCCACTCGCTGGGCTGCACCGCCCACTTCACCCAGCTGGCGGGCATCGAGGCGCTCACCGGCCCGCAGGAGTACGTCTCGATGATGGCGCAGGAATACAGGCGCCGGCGCGACCGGCTGGTGAGCGGGCTGAACGAGATCCCCGGGCTGAGTTGCCTTTTGTCACAGGGCGCGTTTTATGCCTTCCCCAATATCCAGGGCACGCGTAAAACTTCCGACCAGCTGGCCAACCTGCTCCTCGAAGGCGGCGTGGCGGTGCTGCCTGGCTCGGCCTTCGGCAGGTACGGCGAGGGTTACCTGCGCATCGTGTTCGCCAACTCCTACGCGAACATCGAGCGTGCCCTCGCCCGCATGGATAAGGTCATCAGCGGCTTGTAGCTTGAGATTCAGCGCAGTCCCGAATGTATGTTGTTTGAGAAGTTCGAGACCGCCGAAAACTGTGGCACCGCCAGAAGGTAGGGTACGGCAAGCCCTTTGCCAACCTTATAGGTTTTCGATATGAACACCCAAAATCATAGGAAGTGGACCCCTAAAAATCGATCTCCGACAATATTGGGATCGGCCCTTATATGCTAAAGCAAACTTGTGCGACATTTGTTTGCCCTTATTCCCGTCTATGAAGACCCACGGACCAATAGAAACCGATTTTTATCTGTGGAGTGAAAACACTGTAGAATATAGTAAATGTTGATTCTGGTGAAATGATAATTATCCAGAGGACCTGAACTGAAAACTGAAATCGTTCCGAACGAAAATTACCAAACTGAATACGCAAATCCTAGAGTAGTCAACGAGAGGATACTGGAATTTCTAATGGGAGAAAAATCATGATTGAACGAATATCCCTTTTTAAAACAGCAGAAGGCGAATTAAAAACAGTCGCAGCATATGAAGCTGCCCTCGCGCACTGGCCCGTACCATATGAAGAGCTAGATTTGCCGACCCGTTTTGGCGCTACCCACCTCATTGTCAGCGGCGACATTGGAGCAAAGCCTATCATTCTACTTCACGGGCAAAATTCATGCGCGATTTCATGGATACATAACATTGGTGATTTAAGCCGAGACTTCCGCGCTTATGCTGTCGACACGATTGGCGATATGGGAAAGAGCAAACCAGTTCATCTTCCGAGCAGTCGTGAGGACTATTCAGCGTGGTTACTGGAAGTTATCGATCAGCTGAAGGTCGAAAAGGCCGATTTGATAGGCATCTCTTATGGCGGGTTTCTGGCAGTCAACTTTGCTCTGGCAAATCCAGAGCGAGTGAATCGCATCGTATTGCTCGCACCCGGGATTCCGAATTTCGGGTCGCCAACATTGCAATGGGCAAATTATGGCATGCCAATGATGCTCCTGCCATCCCGATTCACCGCAACAAGATTTATTAATGGAATCTCCACGAAAGGTTATTCTCCAGATGATCCTGTTCACGAACAAATGATCATTGGGATAATAAATATGAAGAAGCTATCCTTCATGCGACCTGTATTTACAGATGAGGAATTAAAACAGATGCTAGTGCCGACCCTTTTGCTTATTGGTGACCACGAAATAATGTATGAACCCCACAAGGCGCTTAATTGTGCAACCCAGTTGATTCCCAATCTCAAGACTGAACTCATTCAAAACGCCAGTCATATTCTAAACAGCGACCAGCCAGAATTAATCAACGCGCGCATTCTCAATTTTCTGATATCGAATTAAAGAGAAAGATTTGGTTTCGCTTGCATTGATCATATTTTTAGATGTGGATGAAATGAGTATCAGTGACTAGCCGGATTTAGATTGAATGACCCGGCATCCGCCCAAAATTATGGTAGCCGCCTAGAAATCTGGCAAGTGGCGTAACCCCAACCAGGATCACCGGCGAGATCCCCTGTGAAAGCACGATCGTTGAGACAGTATTGTCGGCTAAGGAAACGGATCATCGGTAGGCGGGCCTGCCTGGCCAGAGCTGGAAATTCATGTGAAGGTCGATATGGCTGGAGAGGAGTCCCTACCACGGATGGAAAGACCAGCTCCTGATCCTGCCAGCTACCCCCCGCCTTCTTTCGCAAACCATCGATGACCTGCACTTACGGTTAGCGTTCTCTCTAACCCGCTTCAGTGAGTTTCTTGCTATCAATAGCCATGGGTTTCAACCCGTGGCATTTCCAATATTTCGCAACCTTAAAATATTCAACTTCCCGCTTAAACC
>CAYLPS010000176.1:0-4272 GCA_964385625.1 uncultured Anaerolineaceae bacterium
CTTTATCGTTTGATGGAGATAGACCAGGTCCCCGACTTTTACTCTCTCCTCGATGGTTATCTTCTAACCGGTGAAAGTCAGGACCCAATCTCCCGGCATTTATTCTTGGGTCTCAATAATGGCCTGAGCGGCGGTATCGTTCAGATCGCTCAACAATGACGGGATATCCGCCGGGGTACCGGCCAGGATGGCGCTAAAGGTATCGCCAACCGAACGACGCACCGAGGTCCAGGAGGGCCAGGCTGGCTCAGCGGCACCATACTGCAGGAACGAGAGCCCGTATGACCAGATTGGATTCGTTGCCTTGTATGTGCCCAGGAATTGAAGGGTGTCACTGCGGGTTGGGTAGTAGGCGCTGCCTCCGATCCATTTCGCCTGAACTTCAGGTGAGGTGAGGTACTTGAGGAATACCCAGGTAGCCATCATGCGCTCGGGATTGGTGTTGCCGATCGCCACATATTGACCGAAGAGGTTTACTGCCTGACCGCCATCTTTACCAGGGAATGGGATCAGAGTCCATTCATCCTTTATCGCATCAGGAGCATCAAATGCAGCAATCTGATAAGGGAGCCCGGCGGTGGAGCTGACGGTGAACAGCGCCTTACGGGTGGCGAACTCGGGGTTGGGATAGGATTCAGTGGGGTAGGCACAACCACTGTCCCACAGGTCTTTAAAGAAATTGGCTACATCCACCACCGTCGGATCGCTAAAATCGTAGCCAGTCTTATCAGCATTGAGCATCGTGCCACCATTGGCGAATACAAACGAGGCGACATTGGAGGCGCTGGCATAGAGGACTAAACCGCCGGTGCCATCATTATCGGGATTATCATCGTTGTTGTTGGCCTCGGTCGCGGCACAGGCCTGTTCTTTGAATTCTGCATAATTCGTGGGTGGGTTGTCAAATCCGAGTTCTTTAGCCCATTGGGAGTTGTAAAAGATAACATTGGCTGACTGGCTGATGGGGAAAGCGAAAAGCTTACCATCGGGAGCTTTGCCACCCTCAATGGCGCCGGGGTAGAACGCTGCCCAGTCTTCCTGGCTGAGACCTAAAACCGGATCGTTCGCCAAGGGAGTCAGGTCTACAACCGCATCCACTGCATACCAGTTCGCCATGGCATTGGTATACCCTGTGACCAGGTCGGGTAGATCACCCGTTTGCACCGCGGCGTTAAGAGCATCTTCAAGGTTGGAATAACCACCTTGATCCATCGCTTCAACCGTAATGCCCCACTCATTGGTGGCATTGAATGAATCCACAATCGCCAGCATCGTGTCGTTGGGTAAGCCGGTACCCCAGACATGCCAGAAGGTGACGGTTTGACCGGTGGGGTCGATGGCCGGCTTTGGAGGTTCTGCTGGAGGCGTAGTGGGTTGTGGAGCGGGAGGGCTGGTTGGCTCTGCAGGTGGTGCGGTTGGCTCAGCAGGTTGAGAGGTGTTGGTGGGTGCTGCTGGGGGTGGTTCCGTGGCCAGAGGGGTGGATGTGGCAGCCGGGCCACAGGACACGAGCAGCATGGATAGAACTAATGCAATTGGAAATGCCAACTTCAATAATTTATTGATCATCGTTTCTCATTCTCCTTTATTTATATAAGCTAATTGGTACCGATGTAGCGTAAGCTTTAAGTTTTGGTTTATTTTCACCTCCTCGGATTGAGCAATCATCCTTTTAATCCACTACGGGCAATACTCTCGGTAAATTGCTTTTGGGTGAAGAAGTATAGAATAAGGATGGGGATAACGGCGATGAATGCGCCGGCCATCATCAGGTTGATCATCTGGCCCGCTTCTCCGATGAAACTATATAATCCGACCGCAATCGGGCGCCAATCGGGAGAATTGGTGACCAGCATCGGCCAGGCTAATGCATTCCATGTACCGATGAAGGAAAGGACGATGATCACCATCATGGGGGCTTTGGAGAGAGGCAGGACAATATTCCATAAAAAGCGCAAATGGCCTGCGCCATCCATTTGGGCTGCGTCAAAGAGCTCATCGGGTACCTGAGCAAAGAACTGGCGCAACAGGAAAATGGAAAAGACGCTCCCCATGAATGGAATGGTCAGAGCTGGCCAGTTATTTATCCACTTTATGGGACCAATCCTGCCCAGCCATGTGACGGTGAGGAAATTTGGGATGATGGTGACCATGGCAGGGATCATCATGGTGGTTAGCAGCAGGGTGAAGATAATATCACGCCCGGGAAATTTAATACGGGCAAATGCATATGCCGCCAGAGTGCTGAACGTGAGCTCTCCGACAAGGGTCATCAGGGTGATGCGTGTGCTGTTCCACATGTACCTGGAAAAATCCGCTTCCTCCCAGGCATCCACATAGTTTTCCGGGTGGATTTCAGAGGGGATCAGCCGGGTTCCCTGCGCTTCACCCAATGACATTAACGAGGTCGAGAGCATCCAATAGAAAGGGAAGATGGCGACTAAAACTCCAACGCTGAGAAGCAAGTAAGTGGATAAATTTCGGAAGATAAGCCAGGCAGGTTTTCGATTTCTTCGCTTTGAGGTATGAGGACTATCCATAAAAAACCTTTGATCCCTGGGTTTTGGTGTTCAGGTAGGTGAGAAAGATGATGATTGCGAACAGGATGAAAGCCATGGCAGAAGCATAGCCATAGCGTAATTTCTCGAAAAATTCGGTGAAAATTACCACGCTGAATGTGTCAGTTGTGCCAAGGGCGGCATCCAGGCGCATTACCCAGATGTGATTGAATGCCTTGAAGGTGCCAATAATGGCGATGATGGTCAGAAAGTAGGTGGTTGGGGATAACATTGGAAATGTAATATAGCGGAAAACCTGCCAGGAGCTGGCACCATCTACTTCAGCCGCTTCGCTCATCTCTTTTGAGATATTACCCAGCCCAGCCAGGTAGATGACAATATCATAACCAACGAACACCCAAATGGAGAATATTATGATTACTACCAGCGCCAGGCTGGGTCCATCAGCCCAGGAAGGCCAATTTTGGATGCCTATCGAAGTAGCCAGCAGCTTAAAAATACCTTTTGGCTCCCACAACCATTGTAAGGGACTCAGGCCGAGCATGCGCAAGCCAGCATTGACAGGTGCCTGCAAGCGATTGGAGAATAATTGGCGAAATACAGCTGCACTGGCCACCGTGGGAGTCACATAGGGAAGGAAGAAAATCATCCGGAAGAGCTGAGAACCTTTTAGGTTTTGGAAGAGCAGGATAGCTAAAAAGAGGGATAAAGCCAATTGGAAGGGGATGGTTCCCAGGGAATAGAATAAAGTTGCCCTGAGGCCAACCCACAAATCAGGGTCGCCGGCGGCGACCACTACTGGAAGCTCGCCGACCATGATCCAGCCACCAACGATGAAAATCATCGCTGCCAACAGGCGTAATATGAATAGCAGGGTGGTAGCTTGGCGTTGCGCCGATTGCCAGACCTTCCACCCGATGAACAGCAAAATGATGCCCGATGATATGCTGATCAATTGCGGGAAAATGCCGGGATCTGTGCCGGCTGCAACCGCGGCGTTATAATCGGCCATCATTTGCGAATAAACATACCACAGCAGGATCGCTCCCACAGCAACCCCCAGCCAAGCACCAGCTAACGAACCCTGAATTTGCAGGTTATCAAGTGTGCGCCAGAAATATAAGCTGATGACAAGGGACAGAAAGGTAAGACCGATCAGCCAATATAGCAGTGATTGAGCCTGAACCACTTCACTGGCATTAAAAGCTTCGCCAAGCAGCTGCATGAAGAGCTGGCGCGTCTTTTCAGCCCCTGGAATTTTATTGGCAATATCGAGAATGTTGGGGAGCAAGATGACAGTCCAGCGAATGAAGCTTAATGATAGCCCAGCAAGCAAGATGCCGGGGATATTCAGCAGCCAGAAACGTATAGGCTTCCCTGACAACTGCAGGTATAACTTGCGAAATAGTAGAAAAGCCCAAATTAATGAACCGATGGCAATAGCAAACACTAATAAATAGGCAAAAATACCAACCGCACTGGTATAGTTATCCAGGCCGATTATGTCGCCACGCTTGAGCCGCCATCGATGCAAGCTGACAAATAGGGCAAACCCCACCGGGAAAATCCCAAAAATAAATATCAATATCGTAGCAGGTGCGATCATCAGGTATCCGGTGAGATATTCGCGCCATGTACGAATCCGGCGGGCAGTAAGCCAGGTACGGAGTGTTTGAGGTTGGAAACGTGGTAATGCGCGAGTTGCCATTGTGATTTACTTTACCAGACTATCAAAAAATGAAAATATCATCCAATG
>CAYLPS010000177.1:0-4189 GCA_964385625.1 uncultured Anaerolineaceae bacterium
ATCACCCTTCTGGGGTGAATTTGTTGGCAAAATATATCAGACGTGGAATCCAGGGTATACTTATATTTAATCAGGCGGGTGTTTATATGGTTGAGCTGGGCCGACCAGCAAACATCACCAGACAGGCAAAAAGCGTTGGAATCCACCATCTAAATCTATAGAGGAGCTAAAATGCGTAAAATTTTTATCCCCACAGGTGTAGCCATACTATTTCTGGGTGCCACTTTACTATTCCTGCAATCTGCGCGCGGCCAGGTGTTAGACGATCAAAATAGCCAGATAATCATCAACAGTGAAACGCAAGACGGCAACACGCGGCAGATCAGCGCACCGGCAGACAGCCAGCTTGAGAACGGTGGGCAGCCGCTGATTGGCTATATCGATTCGCCCACGGCTGCCTGCGTGCAGCCCGATACGACTAAGGATGAGTGCTTCATCAACTGGTATTACATGTCGGTTAGCGCTGAGCCAAATTACATCATCACCATGACGGTGGCGCTCAATGACCGTGGCTTTGTAGCACGCTACAACGGATTCTTCCAAACCAGCATGTATGTGCCTCATACCATGAACCCGAAGGGATTCAAGGTTGCCTGCGGGGAATTAGGTAACGGCGGCGACCCGAATTGGGGAAATGCATACGGCTACACGATTCGGGCGCGCGACAGTGCCGGCTTAAAATCAGCCAATTACGGTACCGCTTACTGCCCGGCGTACACCCCTTAACTCGTAAGGGAGAATGAGCATGCCATCGCATAAGCACATCAGCTTACTAATCGCAACCTTGCTGGCGGGTCTGCTTGGCGTGTGGGGGGCAGTGCAGGCCACACCGGCGCTGGCCACCACGACCGGCGCGGGATTAGCAGCGGTTTCCACGCCCACGGCGCTGCCCAACCTTGCAGAGGAATCATCCCCGGATATTTCGGCGATCGACAGCCCAACCCCCGCTTGCACACTATCCAGGCCACACAGCGGGGTGTGTACTATCAACTGGTACTACCTGGCGGTTAATGCTGCCCCTCAATATGTGATTTCAATGACGGTGTCCATCGACAGCCAGCCCAGGGCACGCTATAGCGGCTTCTTCCAAACCGGCATGTATGTGCCCACGGAGATGACGGGATTCGAAGTGCCATGCGGCTTGCCGGGTGCGAGCGGCGATCCCAATTGGGGAGCAAGCCACAGCTACACAATTCGCGCCCGTGATTCATCAGGCCTGACTACAGCGAATTACGGCGCAGTTTATTGCCCGGCAGACGAACCGCTATCCATTTTCATGCCCCTATTACGGAGGTAAACCACAGACATCGAGGCCACGAAGACCTGGTGGTGAAGTCCAGCGGATGTTTTTCCGATAGATAGCTCATTGTGCTGCCGCCATGCATGCCGCGGTTGATGAGATGAGAAATATTATGGGGGCGATGGGGTGCGAGAACGAAACGGGTAGCTTTGCCCAGGCGTTCCTGATATGAGCCCCGGCGCGGGAGGATAAGGAGAGCCGCGGTGCAAACCGGGCAGGAGAGCAGTCTGCAGGTGCAGTACCGCTGGGACAACCCTGAGTGGAAGCGGCTGAACAACGTGGGGATGTCAGTGACCGATGGTGAAGGGCACAGGTGCACTAGCTGTTAGAGCTGTGCCTTTCCATTAAAACTAGCAGTACAGTGATCGATGCGCGCCCCTGGTGATGGCGGATGATTGCTCTCAATCCAACTGAAGAACAATCTCCCAATTGGGCTGTGGAATATCCATCTGCTGGTCGATACTGATGCCGATGGGTGCGTTGGCGCTGGCGCCATCTTCGAAGGGGAAGACCAGCGTGGCTGTATCAGCAAGGGCGAAGCTCATCGGATCATCTTCCGGAAATGGATTATCCGCCTGTGGTGGCAAACCGGTCCACCAGATTCGCGTTTCGCCATCATAGAAATAAAAAGCGTGCAGGGAGGCTGACGGTTCAGCGAAATACCCCAGCACCTCACCATCCATCCGGGTATCCAGCACGTATTCCATGTGATAGTCGATGCAGCCATCGCCTCCGCAAAACGTGCCCTGGAAATGACAATCCAGCTCAACATCTTCGCTTTGCAGGACCAACCGGCCAGCCTCTACACGCGTGGTGAAAGGATATATAACCACGCACTCCTGCTCTTCCTGCACCACAGTGCGTGCATGGACCTCAAAATAACCTTTGGGCAGCGGCTTTTGGGGGGTCTCGGTGACCACATCAGGCATCAATGAAAGCACGGTTGGGGTGGCCGAGGGGGTGGATGTTATCTCAGGTTGACCGCCAGGTGCCAAATGGGTTAAAGTTGTTGCGGGTTGAAGCCCAAATGCACCATGCTCTCCATCCAGCGCTGTTGGCTGCGCCTGGCAGGCCGTGCTCAATCCGATCACCATGATGATGGACAACAGAAATGCTGCCGGCTTATTCATCCCACATTCTCCTTTTCTCAGGTCCCCTGCTGGAATTTTGCACCTGGGTGAAAAATTTTAGCAGTATCGGCAACCACTCATCCCTGAGGAATGATGGTTCGGGAATAACCTGATTAATTTTAGCAGAATTTGCTTCACTTTACAAGGCTATTCGTGATCTTTTTCACAGCATCAATGATTGGAAATCGTGTTTCTTCATTAACAAAAGAGCTTAAAGGTCGAATCTGAGTATAATGAGCCGGAGCAAGTAGCCATAAGGGTAAGATGTTTGCCGCGGGTGGCGATTTATTCGCCGGTAAATGGTGGCAAGGATGGGCAGCGGCAGATATCCAGGAAATAAGCATCTGCACAATTGTGTTCGATGAGAGGCGCCAATGGAACAGACCAGGCTCGATCGCTCGAAGGTTAAGCCGGCCGCGGACATCTACTCGCGGGCATTTTTCGATTACCCGCAGTTCCTTTGTTACCACCCCAGCCGGGAGTGGAGAATGAGGCACTTCACGGACTACTGCGAGGTGGGACTCAGGTTCGCCCTGCGCTATGGCGAGGTGTATGCCATCCCGGATTTCAAAGGGGTAATTTGCTGGTTCGCCCCGCACCAGAATCACTTCACCACCGCCATGTACCTGACAACCCGGGGGTTTATCGGCCAATCGATTTTGATCGGTTGGAAGAATCTATCGCGCATCCTGGCTTGTGAGGAGCATGCGGCCAAAGCCCATCGAGAAATCCTGCCCGGCGCGCACTGGTATTTATGGGGATTGGCTGTCGACCCCGAATACCAGGGGCAGGGGATTGGAAGCCGGTTGATGGGGCCGGGGTTGAAGCGAGCCGATGAGCAGGGATTGCCCACCTACCTGGAAACGCACGACGAACAGAACGTTGCCTATTATCAAAAACGGGGGTTCGAGCTGAGGCGGTCCGAGTGCGTGCCCGGGGTTGGATTGCAATTTTGGTGCTTGGTGCACCAGCCGGGATAGAAGATGGTGAGGTGTTGGGGATAATCTTGGCTCGTTGGTTTTTATGTGACCTCCTGCCCTACGAAGCAGGGTCAATTCTGTAGAGACGCCCCGGTGGGGGATTTATACAAGGATGCCAAGGCGCCAGCAGGGGCGACCCGACGAGGGTGCCTGGAGGAAGGATATTAACACGATATGGGTTATCCAGGTGTTCGGCAGGCAATGGATGGGTCGCCCCTACGCGGGATAACCCGGCGAGGGTGCCTGGAGGAAGGATATTAACACGATATGGGTTATCCAGGTGTCCGGCAGGCAATGGATGGGTCGCCCCTACGCGGGATAACCCGGCGAGGGTGCCTGGAGGAAGTATATTAACACGATATGGGTCATCCAGGTTCAGAGGAGACGCCCCGGTGGGGCGACCCGACGAGGGTGCCTGGAGGAAGGATATTAACACGATACGGGTCATCCAGGTTCAGAGGAGACGCCCTGGTGGGGGGGTTATACAAGGATGCCAGAGCAGCAGGTTTCCGACCGCTAAGAACGGGTGACCCTGTAGGGGCGACCCACCAGGGCTACCCGATGGAATACATTTGGCACAACATTAGCCGTCCAGGTTTTCGCCGGCCAAAGCACGGGTCGCCCCTACGTGGGATGACCGCGAGCGATGGCGTTATCATGGTGGGGGCAGGGGAGACGCCCCGGTGGGGCGTCTCTACAGGGATGCCAAGGCGCCAGCAGGGGCGACCCGACGAGGGTGCCTGGAGGAAGGATATTAACACGATATGGGTTATCCAGGT
>CAYLPS010000178.1:0-3932 GCA_964385625.1 uncultured Anaerolineaceae bacterium
GGGAAATTTAGAAGGGTATTTCAAATCAGAACAAAACAACTTTAATGAAATCATTCAATGTATTGAGGGTTTGTTCTGTTGACACGTTATATATGATAAAAATTAGAAATTTCATATCCCTTAGTAATGAGCCAACGTCCCTCTCACCCGCGCTCTCCAATATCCAAATGCAAAAATAATCAAACCAGCCACCAGATAGGTAAGGGAATGAACACTTAATCCTATCAAGTCCCCGCTTTGGGCCAGCAAAGCTAGAGTTTTTCCACTCGTTAGTGCCTCACGCATCAATGAAATACCCCAGGTTAACGGTAAAGTAATTTTAAGCACCTGGAAAATCTATCCGAGGGACGCCAGACTAACCAATGACCCAGTCAAGAAGATCATCAGGCTGAATACCAGACCTACCAGGGCCTGGGTGCGTTTGAACACCAGGGCAATTCCTGCGAATAAAAATCCCAATCCATATGCCCCAACCAGGCTGATCAAAAACAATACAATCAGCGTCGGTCCGGCAGAGAATGGTGCGACAAAGAAAGCCAGCAAAACAGCAGCCAGGATGCCCTTGGCCCCCACACCTACAAAATAAGCCAGGCTGCGTAAAGTCAGAATGCCCGCCAGGGGGATAGGAGCCAGGCATATCTGCTCTAGGGTGCCCACCTGGGCTTCTTCCGATATCGAATAAGGTAGCTCACTCATACAGTCGCTTGCCACCACCCAGGTTAGCCAACCGACCATCACCAGAAGCTGCGCTTCTTTGCCATAACCACCGCCTGCAATACCATTCAAGATGACCAATGCGGCGATGAAGACCAAAAAGGTATACAGGAACCACGAAAGGCTATCTCCAGGGTTCGACCACTGTACCTGGAGGTACCGCTTCACTTCTGCACGAAATACCGTCCACATAGTCAATTACCAGCCAATCTCAATAGTGAGCCAGCACGCCTAATTCTCGAGCTTTACGCTGGCCCCAGGTAAAGAAAACCACACCGATGAATAAATAGAATGCAGTATTGATCAACAGTCCAATCAGAATTCCGTTCTGCCAGAGTGTGGTGATATTTGCCTTGTTTATGATCAGTTCTCTCAGGCAGATGATTCCCCAGGTCAGTGGTAGGGTTTTCGAAAGGGCGTCGAGATAGATGTTTTCGATAGGTGCCAGGGCGCCGGTGAAAAACACCAGCATCTGCCATAATAGCTGTAGTGTTCCTCCGATGCGCTTATAAACCAGTGCTAATCCCGCTAAGGCAAAGCCTAACCCACCTGCTCCGGCTAAGGTCAATGCGAAAACGAGGATGGCTGGTAAGGTGACAGGCTGAAAAACCCCAAGGATTGAGGCTAATACCAAGGCCAGGATCACACCCCGAACGCCATGATTGACTACAATCCCCAGGCTGCGTCCCAGAAATACCAGGCCTGGGTTCAGGTTCGACAGGAAAAGCTGTTCCAGAGTGCCAGTATGGGCCTCTTCAGATGCAATCCTGGCGATATCTACCAGCACGCTGGCACAGATCTTCCAGGTGGTGTAGCCAATTAGCGTGCTCAAGTATCCATGTGGGCCATAACTTGCTGATGCTGCCCTGAAGACAGCTATGAGCAGTAGGAATCCCAGTGTATAGAGTACAAGATCAGAGATGTACTCTAGCCAGTAAGAGCGTGCCAATCGCACCGTGCGTTGGAATTCAGCTCCAACCATGGCGAAGTTCATTTGGATGGCTCACTCTTTTCTGATGTCAGATTTAAAAATACCTCTTCGAGCGTAGCAGCCCGCCTGCCTGCATGCAGGATGGTGAAGCGATTCGCATCAAGCAGATTTAACAGGTCAAGAAATTCTTTTTGTGATCCGGTATCCGTCCACGTCAAGACCGTCTTATCCCCTTCAATCGCTGCGCTTAACCCAGGAAAGGTGATTAGTATCGGCTCTAAAATATTCTGATCGGCGATAGCAGCCAATTGGATTTCCATCGTTTCACGCTGCCCGCCAAACCTGGCAATTACATCGCCAGTTTCACCCTCTTCAACCTTCTTACCTTTATGGATGACGAAAATGCGATCGCTCAACCGTTCTGCCAAATCCATTTGGTGGGTAGTTAAAAGGACTGCCTTACCTTGCTCTTCGACGAATTGCCGGATTACTTGTTCGATTGTGCGTGAAGCCTGCACATCCAGGCCTAAGGTTGGTTCGTCGAGAAGAAGTACATCCGGCTCATGAAGGATGGCAGTTGCCAATGCAACCTTCTGTTGCATTCCTCGCGAGAGATAGCGCACTTCCTCATTGGATCGGTCAGACAATTGGACCATATCAAGTACTTGTGTGATCCGTTCTGCAAGCGATTTCCCTCTCATACCCCGCAATGCTCCAAAGTATTCCAGGTTTGCCCTGGCAGAGAGACGCCAGTACACATTGCGTGAACCTTCCAAAATTGCACCGGCATGTCGAAGTGCTTTATTTCGATCCTTTGCAACGTTAAATCCGGCTAATTGAACGGTACCGCTGGTTGGCAGCACCAAACCAAGAATCATTTTGATGGTTGTAGTTTTCCCAGCGCCATTCGGACCCAGCAACCCAAATACGGTCCCAGATTCAATCTCGAAAGATATTCCATCCACAGCGTTCGGGAAATCAGGTTTATAGGATTTAACCAATTGAGTCACTTGGACGGCAATTTGATTCCGTAAATTCATCCCGGGACCTCCAGGATTATGGTTGTTCCTTCACCAAGATGGGTAAGGATTTTAAGATCTGCGCCTATGATTCTAGCCCGCTCTTGCATTAAATTCCAACCAAAATGGTTCGGATCAGTTTTTATCTCCTTATCCGGTCCAGTCATTCCAATGCCATCATCTTTAACCTTTAACCGAATCACGCCATCAGCATCCTTATCAAGGTTAACCTCGATGTTCTGAGCATGTGAATGCTTGAAGGCGTTGTTTAGCGCCTCCAGAGCGACTCTGAAAATATAGGGAGCTCGTTCATCGTTTATCATGAAGCTCACATCAAGATTACTACGCCAGGTTATCGATATAGCTGAACCTACTCTCTTCTGCATATCATCGACCAAACCCTCTAGTGCGAGGGTGAGTCCCTGGTTAAGCAAGGGTGGGAGTTGTGTCTTTATTATCCGGCGTAGATTTTCGATCAGCTGCTCCAGATAATCTATTATCTCAGGATTGGTGGGGTCCTTGTCGATACAATACTTAATATAAAATATATCTTGCAACACAGTATCGTGTAATTCGTTGGCGAGTTGTTTGCGTTGTTCCTCTTCAGATCGCACCAACTGTTGGGTAAGGCCTCGCAGGGTTTCAAATAATTCCAATTTAATCGAAGCCAATGCACCTTGCTCAGCAACTGTACCTATGATATGTAGATCTTCATCACTATAAACATCTCCGCTTGAACGCTGACCAAGCAACAAGATACCTTGCAATTTGCCGTCACTAATCATAGGTGCATAAACCTGTGCCCAATCGAAATCTTTTAGGATGGTTTTGTTTTCAACGGTTAGTTTAACTTCCTCAAGCTGTTCTGCTCTGACTGGGGTGTGATACTTTTTCAGCGCCTGGTACAATTCTTCACCTAGCGCCGTCGAAATTTTGCTTTTATACGAAGATCCAATACCTAATGGGTTTCTGGGTGGTAAATATAAATCTGCCTGTTGAATACCCATCTGCTTGGGTAACTGTTGTGTCAGCAATAGTACTAAATCCTTACGATCCAAAGGTTCAGCTAATCTGCTGGACAGTGCGGAAGTCACCGTTACAAAATCATAATGGCCTCCATATAAGACACGATCCACATTTACCTGAACAAATTTGGATAAACTGGTAAACGGCAATGCGATCAAAACAGCAACTAAACCGCCAAAGATCGGGAGTTGTGTGGGGAGATGAAATGCTTTTACCAGTAGACCAAATGTAAGGATAGAAGC
>CAYLPS010000179.1:0-3888 GCA_964385625.1 uncultured Anaerolineaceae bacterium
ATATAATATGTTCAGTCAAGTGCGGTCAAATTAATTACCTTAAAAATCAATACTACGAACGATCTTTATTTATATAGATGCGAATACCTGCATGGGGTGGGCGGATTGCATAGGAAGGAGGGTGACATTTGTAAGTACCCAGAAGACAGTTCTCCAGGTGTATTTTCGGCTTTAAATACAGTTTTTCGTTGGTCAAAACTCCTGAGGAGGATATTATGAAAGCTAAATGGATTTTTGCTTCTATCACCGTTACGCTGCTATTTATCCTGGCGTTCTTCGGCCTGGCCCACCACGATGCGGCTTTTGCGGCTCAGAATGGGACCGATAAAATTGAAGGCCTGCTTTTGGATGAGTTTGCAACCAGCGGCTCCGCTGATTTCATCGTGATGATGGCTGAGCAGGCAGATCTCAGCGCTGCCGATCAGCTCCAAATCAAGCTAGAAAAAGGCGAGTATGTATTCAACACCCTGGTGGCAACTGCCGCCGAAACACAGACAGCGTTACGGGCTTATCTGGATGGCCAGGGGGCGGATTATGTATCTTTTTACATCGTCAATGCCATTTGGGTGAAACAGGGCACACTTAACCTGGCACAGGCCATCGCTGCCCGCCCGGATGTGGCTGAGATCAGCGCCAACCATACTTACCAGTTGGAGCCGCCCATTGATCCCACGGCAAGCTCAGCAGAGCCACAAGCAGTGGAACCCAACCTGACCTTCATCAATGTCGATGACGTGTGGGCCATGGGAGTCACTGGACAAGGGACGGTGATGGCTGGAAACGATACCGGACTCGATGCCACTCACCCGGCAATTGCACCGCACTATCGTGGCTGCTTGAACCCACCAACCTGCACTGAATGGGACCACAACTATAACTGGTATGATGCCTGGGCACCTAGCAATGTAGTGCCCTGGGATGATTATGGGCATGGCACTCACACCACGGGCACCATGGTGGGCGATGATGGTGCTGGCAATCAGATCGGCGTGGCTCCGGGTGCTCAAACCATCCACTGCAAGAACATGCTGGGTGGTGGTGGCGATGATGCCCACTTCATCCTATGCTTCGAGTGGGACCTGGCGCCCTGGGATTTGAATGGCGAGAATCCCATGCCTTCGATGGCCCCGGATGCTGTGAATAACTCATGGGGTTATGGTGGTGGTGGAGTCAACGCATTCCGCACGGCCATCAACAACTTGCAAGCCTCTGGTGTTCTGGTTGAGGTTTCTGCAGGGAATGAGGGGCCAAGCTGCTCCTCATTGCGCAGCCCGGGAGATTACCAGGAGGTGCTGACCACTGGCTCTATTGATCATTCTGGGCAGACCTTCCCGGGTGTGATCACAGGTTTTTCCAGCCGGGGACCCTCGGACCTGGATGGTAACTATTTTCCCGACATCATGGCTCCTGGAAATGGCATCCGCTCAGCTGTGCCTGGAAATAGCTATGAGTACTGGTCTGGCACCAGCATGGCCGGCCCGCATTCCACGGCTTTGATTGGCCTGATGTGGTCTGCGTGCGAGGACTTAAGAGGTTTGGTAGAGATCACAGATCAGATGATCCGTGATACGGCTGAGCCATTAACCGGCCAAAATGGCTCGAACTGCGGGGGTGATTACGACATCGGGCCGAACAATGACTGGGGTTTGGGCACCATCGATGCCCAGGCTGCTGTACAGGCGGCAATCATTTTTTGTGGTGGCGCAGAGGTGGGTTACCTAGATGGATATGTCTATAACCAGGATGGTGATCCGATCGAAGGAGCCACCGTTACTGCTTCTCCTGAAGCAACCGGTAACCATATCAACGGCATTACCGATCCGGATGGTTACTACACCATGACACTACTGGCTGGCACATATTCAGTAACTGCAACCAAGCTGAATTACACCTCCCAAACGGTAACGGGTGTGGAAGTGACGAACGACCAGGTCACTCATCAGAATTTCACCCTGGACTTCCTCGGATCCTGGACTCCCGGGCCAGCTCTATGCTTTGACTTGACGCGCCTGGATGCTGAATATTATGATCCTACGGGCCTGGTTTACATCCTGGGAGGCCGGTCGGATGCCAACAATACCACCGGGAATATCTATACCATAAATCCCGTGACCGGACAATGCCTGGACTCGGGCGTGGATATGCCCAACCCGATCTCCAATTACACGGTCAACCTGGTCAATGATGGTGTAAATGACCTGCTTTGCACTTTCGGTGGGCGTCAACAAGATGGAAATCAAACCTTGAATGTGCAATGCTTGAACCCGAACGACATGACGGTGAGCGTCGTAGCCAATATGCCGGCTGCCTGGGCAGGTTACGTGCCGGGCGCACAGGTTGTGGTTGACAATCTGGTATATATCTTCGGGGGCTTCAATCCCAATGTGGGGGTATTCGGGCGGACCGAAGTATATGATCCCACTGATCAATCCTTCACCCAGCTGGATGATCTAAGCCTGGCTCGCTCATACATCATGGCAGCCGCGGTGGACGGTATTATCTACGCTTTCGGCGGCGATACATGGGATGGGTCGTCCCTGATTGCTCAAACCAAGGCTGAAAAGATGGATCCAGCCTTGGGAACATGGGATGATGCAGGTTTGGCCGATATGCCTCAGGCGGGTGATGAAGGCGTGGCGTTTGGTTTCGATTCCGATTCGCCGTATAATCTGGCAGGCCAGATTGTAATCGCCACCCTGGCTCAATGGTCGGGCAACTCCAACATGGTCATTTCCTATGACATGGCCAGCAATACTTACAACATGGACTTCCCAGACACCATTAATGCCCGCCGCAACCATGCTGGCGTGTTCGTGCCCATTAACACCGAGGATCCTGCTGATGGGTTGCCAGGTATGTGGGTGTTTGGTGGCTGGTCGACGAGTGATAATCCTCCCTTTGCGCCTGCGGAATACTATCCCATGTCGGTAACCACCCCGCAGCCGAACATCAAAGTTACTCCGGAATCCATTGAGCAAAGCCTGGTGCCCGACATGGTGATGACAGTACCCATCACGATCAGCAATATCGGCCAATTGCAACTGGACTGGAGTATAGCTGATGATGTGGATTGGTTGAGTGAAGATCCGACAGAGGGAACCATCCAGCCAGGTGAATTAACTGTGGTTGATGTTACATTCGATACTGCCGGCATGGAACCAGGAGTCTATCCGGCAATCCTGGCGATCAGCAGTAATGATCCAGATACTCCTGAGCTGGACATGGATGTCACGCTAACCGTGTTGGCCCAGGCAGACCTTGGCATCACCAAATCAGGTGCGCCCAATCCCGTACGTCTGGGTGGAGATCTGACTTACACGTTACTGGCCACTAATGACGGCCCAGATGATGCTAGCGGTGTGAGCGTGGTGGATACACTACCTGATGGTGTTACCTTCGTCATGGCCAGCCAAGGTTGCACCGAAGATGCTGGAGTGGTCACTTGTGATATAGGTAACCTGATTGAGGGTGATGTGGTTCAGATCACCATTGTTGTCACCGCAGATGTTGAAGGGCTGATTACCAACAGTGCGGTAATATCCGGCAATGAAATTGATCCTGATGATACCAACAATGAGGCCACCACCGAGACAACCGTAGTTACCATTATCGATATCTATCTTCCCCTCGTAATGAAACTGTAACTAGTTATCGTCACGGAAGAATAGAAAGACTCCCCGGTGTAATGAGCTCACCGGGGTGTTTTATTTTGTTCGAGTTAGTATTTCTAACAGACAAAGTTAAAATCGCACGAGAAAAATATTATATAATATGTATAGTCAAGCTGATCAGGTTTTCAAACTTTAAAATCAGTTATCGGGATAGTAAATTACTATATGCAAGTAGCGCAACGGAGCGGGCGAATTGCATGGAAAGGAGTGCGGGATT
>CAYLPS010000180.1:0-3849 GCA_964385625.1 uncultured Anaerolineaceae bacterium
TCTCCTTCGAATATGCCATCAGCTCTTCGTCGGGTAGATTTTTTAGCCTGCGGATTTCTCCCATCACGGAGCGGGCATGCCTTACAGCCTCCACAACATCGCCCGTACCGGCCTCGCCCTTGGTGCGGATCATGGCTGCCCCTTCCCCAATGCGTCGCAAGGCCTCTCCAAGGTTGCGGCATCCGCACACAAACGGCACTTTGAAATCGTGCTTATAAATGTGGTGTTCCTCATCCGCAGGGGTGAGCACTTCTGATTCATCGATGTAATCAACCCCGATTGCCTCCAAAATTTGGGCTTCAACAAAGTGGCCTATGCGGCATTTTGCCATCACCGGGATGGATACTGCGTCCATGATCTGTAAGATCAGCTCCGGGTCACTCATGCGTGCCACGCCGCCCTGGGCACGGATATCGGCAGGCACGCGCTCGAGGGCCATCACAGCCACTGCCCCGGCATCTTCGGCAATCTTGGCATGCTCAGCAGTTACCACATCCATAATCACTCCCCCCTTGAGCATCTGCGCCAGGCCTTTCTTGACGGTAAATGTATTAGCTTGTCCTTCCATATCATCAACCTCCAGAAAACATAAAGAGACTCCCGTGCTACACCAGCAACGCCAGTCTCGCATTACCTACGAACAGGTCAGCTTATTATTTAACATTCTACCACACAGCATGGCGAGTTGCAATCCGTTGAAAACTGTCACTCATTGCGCAACTCTTGATACTTTATGGGGATTTTGTTACAGTTAAGCTAAACATGGCACTTAGGGAGAGAATTCAATGAACCTGATCAGTGTAAAAATAGAAAAACCCGATGAGCTGAATTTTATTTTGGGCCAATCACACTTTATAAAAACGGTTGAAGATGTGCACGAAGCCCTGGTCAATGCCGTGCCGGGAATCAAGTTTGGGGTGGCATTTTGTGAAGCTTCGGGGAAATGCCTGGTGCGCTGGAGCGGAACCGACGACGCTATGAGTGACCTGGCAAAAAAGAATGCCAGAGCCATCGGCGCCGGCCATAGTTTCATTATCTTCCTGGGGAATGGTTTTTACCCGGTGAATGTGCTCAATGCGGTGAAAGCTGTCCCAGAGGTGTGCCGCGTTTTCTGCGCCACGGCCAACCCGGTGGAAGTACTCATCGCTGAAACCGAGCTCGGGAGAGGCATCCTGGGCGTGGTAGATGGATCTTCACCCAGGGGTATTGAAGGCGAAGAGGATATCGCCTGGCGGAAGGGCTTTCTGCGTACAATAGGTTACAAACTTTAATCCGTCCGAATCGATTCTGAATGTTCAGTCCCCCTCCTTGATGTCGGGTGTATATCGAGAGCTGGGGTTATTTCTTGTTGACATGTGTGCAGATTGTGCTATAATACTATAGTACTATTGTTATAGTATAATAGATTAAGTGACGATTATCTCTATTATGAAAATCCGCATCGATAAATTTAGCCATGTTCCAATTTATGACCAGATCGAAGAGCAGATCAAGGGGCTGATCCACGCCAGCCAAATCAAAACGGGCGACCAGCTTCCGACCATCCGAGAGTTATCTGTAGACCTGGCAGTGAATTTCAATACGGTTGCGTTAGCCTATCGCGAACTCGCAAACGATGGTGTGATCATAACCGAGCGCGGCAAGGGTACTTTCGTGGCCAATACACCCGCCGATGATGAGATGCGTGAAATTCGGCAGAAGAAACTAAGCAACTTGATCACTGAATTGATCCAGGAGACTGACCGCCTGGGCTACAATCATAAAGAAGTGCAAGCGGCGTTCCTTGATCAGGTAGAAAAGGAGAGTAAATAATGTTCAGGCGTAGAGGTAAAGAAAACGAACCGAGTATGCTCAAGCAGCTCACCGTAGCGGATGGCTCGAGCACAAGGTATATGTCAACCATACGCATCAGCGCTATTGGTGGGTTCTTATTTGCCGTAATTATTTTCCTGGCGGTTTTTGGAAAAGTGTGGATGGATAGGAAATACGTATTTGAATCAATCTCAGTACCTTACCTGGTGATGATGATCCTTGTTGCTATCTATATTCTCCTGGCAGTGCAGGTGGCTTCGCAGTGGGAAAAAGCTGTAATCTTGCGTCTTGGAAAGTATCTAAGTCTGAAAGGTCCTGGGATGTTTTGGATCATCCCAATTGTAGATAATGTGGCGAACTGGATCGATCACCGGGTGAATGTGACCCCCTTTTCAGCAGAAAAAACCTTGACGAAGGATACAATCCAATTTCAACACCATCCGGCGCTATTCCACAAGATACGCCCAAGCGCCGGCCCTCTTCATTATCATAAAATACAACGTGCAAGTCTAGCGTGTTAAATAATTCCCTCTTTTGCTCGTATGTCGCCAATTCCAGATTACGCCTTATCTGTGCCACGCGCTTGATAATTTGCTCCTGTACCTCTTCCGCCAATTGCACCTGCGACAATTCACACTCCAGCCTTTGGCGCTCGTCATTTAACGTTTCCTTTTGCTTTGACAATATCCGGGTTTGATCTTTTAGTGCATCGATGATTGTTTGATCTTCCTCGTCGCCCAGGGTGGTAATTAATCGCCGGATCTTCTTGTCGATATTCTCAAATTCAGTTTTTACCCACTCCAGCCTTTGGCGCTTCGGTTCCAATTCTGACGCGCTCCTGTTTGCCATCTCTTGCAATCCGGCCCTCAGGGTGTCTTCATCTTCGATGACATTTACCAACCAATTCCATACCGCCGCTTCAGCCATCTCTGCGTTAATCGATCTATTTATATTTTTGCACTCCCGGTGCTCCAGCTTGCGCCAATGATTACCGCATCGATAACTCGATGAAAGATACCCCTTATGGTATCCTGACGTTCCCACAACGGCGCTCCCGCACTCCCCGCAAGTAAAATAACCCGACAAAAGGTATCTATACTTACGATTGCGCCTGGCACGCTCCTGGTTGTGCTTTGCCCTCATTACAACCGAATTGTATACATCACGGTCAACTAATTGCAGATCCGGCACGGGTATCTCGATCCAATTCTCACGCGGCATTTTTACGCGCTTCTTTTTGATTATTCTGGTCTTACCATAATAGGTAATTCCTGCGTACATCTCATTTAGCATCAAGTAATGGATTGTTGCTGGTATCCAATGTTCCGCCGCGTTCTTACGATAATGAGGGGTGGGCGCGCCCATGGTATCTAGCTTTTGGGCTATTGCATTTAATGACAATGGCCCATTTCCATTGTCGCCTGTCACGTACCATTCAAATATATTCCTGACAATTTGTGCCTCAGGTTCATAAATGAATAGCCGGGCGTCGGATCCCTTGCCCTCGCGCCTATAGCCATATGGAGGGTGCCCAGACATCACCGGCACCTTGCTTTTTGCTTTGGAATTGCGCCCCTCCATGGTGCGGGCCAATATCCTTGACCGTTCACGGCTGGCTGTATATGCCTTGATGTAGCCAATCAATTGACCGTCGTCGCTATCCTTGTCAATCCCCGAATCGCAATAATGCAGCTCGACGCCGCGGTCAATGATGTAATATTTGAAGATCATATACTCCAACACGCGCTCGTCGCGGGCTGTCCTGTCATGGGTATACATGATAATGGCATCGATCTCACCATTATCAACATAATCGTACATGATCTTACCTTGCGGGCGCTCGCGAATTGGAATCGTACCGCTGCAATCCTCTGACAGTTCTGCAATAATATCAAATCCATGGTCGGCTGCATACTTACGGCACCCGGCTAATTGATTCGGTAATGAATAATTGCTCACCTGTTCATCCGTGCTTACGCGACAATAGATTAAACACCTTTTTCGCTCCATGTTGCCTCCAATTACCCTTGCTTGGTG
>CAYLPS010000181.1:0-3799 GCA_964385625.1 uncultured Anaerolineaceae bacterium
CAAACCCAGGGGTGGGCGCGATGGGTGGGGCTGGCACACTGGCTTCACAATTTATTGCCAACCAGCAAGCCAACGCCGTGATCAGCGGCGATTTTGGGCCGAATGCGTATAATGCGCTGCAAGCTGCTGGAGTCGCCATGTACTTATATGGAGCAAGAAGCACCGTCAAGGAGGCAATTGAAGGCTTTAGCGCGGGACAGCTCGAACCCGTGGGCGCCCCGACCGGCATTGGCTTTCATCGACGCCGGTAATCGGCGACGGTCTTGAAGGCGGGTGGCCAGGGTGATGCGGGTATATCCTGGATCATAAACAGGCCGCCGTTCAACCGGGCAAGTGGTTTTCCGTGATACCTTAGCGGGAAACACTTGCCCGGTAGCCAAATCCCTGGGTATCGGCGATGATTTAAGACTGCTCGATGCTGACCCAGAACGTAAAGGTCGAGATGTCACGCTGCTATTGGTGCAGATGGTGCGGGAACCGGGCAGCCGCAAGGGCATGCGTAGCCGGTGCAAGGATGGAACCTGTATTGCGCTGATAGAATCCTCCAATGAAAATTATCTTCCCACTTTATGGCCTGTTGCCGGTATAAGCAGCATCGTTGAAGGTATGGCAATCGGAAAGACAGCTACAGAAGTTCAACCACCATATTTATGCAACTTCGCCGGATAAGATAAAAGACCCAGGATGGTCTTTTTTGATATGACATCCTTCTCAGGAGAAATTATGGAACTCATGTGCGCAAAATGTCGAGTACAGGTGTGCCGAGAAGAGCCCGGCAGCAAGCCTGTACCTGGCTACTGCCCGACTCTAAATAAAACCAGCGCGCTCGAAAAAGCTTTTCATACCTACCAATCCGATGCGCAGATCCAGCATTTCGCCCGCAGCGCAGCCCAAGTGGAGGCAGCTGGTTACTGCCACTGGCCGCGGGTGCAGGAGGTGATGGAATTTGCCTGGCGGCTTGGCGTTTCACATCTGGGAATTGCCAGTTGTATTGGCCTGATCCATGAAGCCGGCCTGTTGCAGCAGATCCTGGAAGCGAATGGTTTTCAGGTGAGCAGCGTGTGTTGCAAGGTGGGCACGATACCTAAGGAAGTGATTGGTTTGAAAGACGAAGAGAAGATCCGCCCGGGACAGTTCGAGGCGTTGTGCAACCCCATCGGCCAGGCCAACCTGTTGAATGAAGCCGGCAGCGGGCTGAACATAGCCGTGGGATTGTGCGTGGGCCATGATAGCCTCTTCTTCCGTCATTCCAATGCACCGGTGACCGTGCTGGTGGCGAAAGACCGGGTTACCGGGCACAACCCGGTAGCTGCGCTCTACACTAGCCAGTCCTATTATCGCCGCCTAATCCCTAAATAAGGATAATCGTCCTACCAATGGCTAATAAAAGGATCGCAACCAAAGCCTCCCGCACTGCGGCTTACAACTGCTTTTCACGCGCCTGCGCCACGCGAGAAAAGGATCCCCATTTTCGGGGATCAGATAACCTAGCAGAGACCATACTACCACCCATTCCTCGCTTTATGCTTGATTTTGTCCTCCTGCGAAAATTGCTGATGCGCATTATGTTTCCCCCGGGCATTTACGAATACGTATATGCCCGCACCAAAGTTATCGATGCAGTTTTTTTACACGCCCTGGAAGATAGCTTTGACCAAATCGTGCTGCTGGGTGCTGGGTTCGATACGCGCGCGCTTCGCTTCGCAGATCACAATCACGGTACGAAAATCTTCGAATTGGATGTACCCACCACACAGATACCAAAGCTCGATATATACCACAAGAAAAAGCTCACCCTACCCCCAGAGGTAACATTTATTCCGATCGACTTTGACTCACAGGATATTTTCACCATTTTAAGCACAGCCGGCTACAAGGATGGAGGTAAAACCTTGTTCCTGTGGGAGGGCGTGTGCATGTACCTCACAGACCGAGCTGTAGGCGACATCCTGGATTTTGTGCGTAGTCACGCTGCCCCCGGTAGCCAGATCATCTTTGATTATGTCTATGCTTCCGTCTTACGCCGCGAGAATCGCTACTACGGCGAGCAAGGCATCTTCGAGACCGTCGCCCGCACCGGAGAAAGCTGGACCTTCGGCCTGGAAGAAGGTCAAATTGAACCATTCCTAACCGCACATGGGTTTGAAATGCTTGAACATTACACGCCGCTTGAATTAGAGCAACACTACCTGACTGCTGCAAATGGAACCCTCCATGGGCGGGTAAATGGCACTCATTGCATTGTATTTGCTGCCGTGAAATGATTCATTGATGGAAAGACACGCATGCCACGATTGTGTAAAGGAGGTAAATGGGTGTATGGCTGGTGCGTGGTTGGGCCAATGAATGAAATCCGAATTCCACCCGAAGCTTACGCTGAATATGGCTTCCAGAGGGGAGAAACCGTGCTCATCACTCCCGGCAGCCGGCATTCGGGAGGCTTCGGCATTGCCAAGGCAGAAAAGCTGGCGCTATCCGGAATACGTGCACGGCCCATCGGGCAAGCGGCGATCAGCAGCGGGTATCGAGTGGTGCTGCCGCCCCTGGCTGGCGCCCAACCCGCTGAGCGCCTTCTGGTTGTGCGAGGCAGCTGGTTGGCATTGAGTTTTGTACAGCGTGGTCCAATTTTTGATGAAGCGCTCATCCATGATGAAATCCAGGTGTTCCTTGTGGAAAAATCGTGAAGTGAATTTCCTGTCCTGGTAAAAGAGATCTCGTATGAGAGAGACAAGCATGAATAAGACCATCAAAGCCAGTAAACCGTTGACCCCCAATGCGGCGCTCATCAAAACGCTGTCCAGGATATTTGCCTCCCTGATCCTGATTGCAGTGCTGGTATTTGCCATAGGGGGACGTCTGGATTGGCTGTTCGGGTGGTTGTTCGTGGCAGTATGGGGCTTGCTCAAGGTCATTTTGATCCTGCTCCTGCGCTGGTATGACCCGGCGCTGTTGGTGGAGCGCACGACCCGCCACCAGAATACACAGGGGTATGACCGCTGGATCATTCCGGTTTATATTGCGTTTGCCTTCGGCACGATCCTGGTCGCTGCGCTGGATGGCGGGCGATTCAGCTGGTCTGGAGGCGTACCCATCGCGGTGATTTTCAGTGCATACCTGGTCTACTTGCTCAGCAACGGGCTGGCCTCCTGGGCGGTCAGCGCCAACCCATTTTTCTCCTCGGAATCGCGCATCCAGGCGGAGAGAGGCCAGAGAGTGACCGGCATGGGGCCTTATCGCTACGTGCGCCACCCTGCCTACCTGGCTTCGATTTTAATGTGGCTAGTGATCGGTTTAATGATGGAATCGTGGTACGCCGCCATCCCCGGCCTGCTGGCTGGGCTGATGATGTTGATCCGTACCATCTATGAGGACCGGATGCTCCACGCTGAACTCACTGGGTATGGGGAATACGCCGAGAAAGTTCGCTACCGGTTATTCCCCGGGATCTGGTAGTATCGGGATAGACGGCAATGGTTTTTCATCAGCTCTGCTGTAAGTGTGGAAGCTGCGCCGCAATGTGCCCCGAAAAAGCGATCAGCAGAATTCCTGACCAGATGAGTGTTATCGTATGCGATCCAGCCAGGGATGGCATCTACTTTGCCCTCAGCGGGCTGTATGTGGGAGCACCGATGGCTGTGCCGGTTATCCGACAATTGATGAAACGGGCTATTCCACATGGCAACATACTGCCGGGCGGATTGTGGTTAACCGATAATATAGACGGACACTGATGAAAAACAGGCAGGAAATGTCAACTACCACCCGCTAAAGCAGGTGGCTTGTAGCTGGAGGTGTAGAG
>CAYLPS010000182.1:0-3710 GCA_964385625.1 uncultured Anaerolineaceae bacterium
GCGGCTTCCTCCACCCGCTAAAGCGGAGTGGTTTCCGCCGCGAAGATATATGAATTCTTGGCCTGGTCTGCTGGTGCTGGTGGAATAAATCCATGCTGGCAGGTGAGTTGAACGGTGATGCAGGGTAAAATCGGACCTGGGTGAGGATGGATGCCTAGCGATCAAAAACAGCGCCCAAGACATAAAAACCATGATAACCGGGATATGATCCTGATGGCCCTCTCCGGTGGAGCCCGGACTCTCGTCGAGGTCAGGGAGAATTTTTTCGCCTTTTCGCGCTATTTTGGCGCATTCGCCCCTCTCTACGTGCACGCCCGGGCAGATTACGATGCTTTCCTAGATCAGCTGTCGCAAGATCTTGATAAGATGGTCGACCTGGGTTTGGTCAACCATCACCAGGAGCGTTACGAATTAACCGAGGTGGGCGGCCAGCAGGCAGATGAGCACCTGGCCGGGATGCGCCAAGCTGCCAGCTTGCTGCGGAAGTTGCTGCAGCCGCAATCCGCAGCGAAAATAGGTGTGGCGGTCCACCTGGGCCTCGCAGCCGTCAAGCTGCCGGCTGCGTTCCTCTCAGGCAGTGTTGGACTGCTGAACGACGGCATCGATACGTTGCTGGATGGCCTCTCCAGCCTGATGGTGTATTTCGGGGTCCGTTATGCGAAGGAACAGCTGGTGAATGCGATCTTGATCCTGATCATGCTGGTGACGGGCAGCCTGACCTTTTACGAGGCAATCCGCCGCTTTTTTATCCCCTTCGAGCCAAGCGTGGATTGGTTCACCTTCCTTTCAGCGCTACTTTCGGCGGTGGTGTGCCTGGGATTGGGCCTTTACCAGCGTTACATTGGGATGAGGTCGGGTAACATGGCATTCATCACGCAATCCATCGACTCACGCAACCATGTGATCGTCGCCGGCGGTGTATTATGCGGCCTGGTGGCCGTCCTGTTGCATATCTGGCTGCTCGATGCATTGATCGGCGTGACCGTAGCGATTTTAATCCTGAAGAATGGCCTTGAGCTGGTGGTTGAGCTCATCCGCTCCCGGTCAGACGAGGGGAGCAACCTTTCGCGCTACGAGATAGGGTGGTTGAGAAAATACCAGCAATTTAAACAGGATCAATTGAGAGATTGGCTGCTGTATCTCGTGTGTACCGACCAGGCACACACGCGCCATGACCTGTTGCAGCAAGCTTCAACAGCGCTTGATTTTGAGCAATACCCCGCCTTAAACGCCTTTGTGGGTGGATATCAGAGTTATACGCCAGAAATCATAGAGCACAGCCTGGCAGAGCTGATCGAACGCGGATGGTTGGCAGGCGACGAGACCCTACAAGTCACCCCAGCTGGACAAGCCCACGCACATTCCCAGATGCAGCGGGCAAACCAGATCATGGGGCATTCATTATTTGAAGAGAAACATGGCAGGTATAGGGAATAGGCAGGCAGCGATCTACGCTTGCCTGTGGTGTAAAAACTAACGTGGAGAACATCATGCTCAGCAAAGAAAAAATCATCAAAGTATTATCGCAGATCAACGATCCCGAGCTGCACCGCAGCCTCACCGACTTGAATATGGTACGCCAGGTGCAGATCAACGGGGGCAGCGTTGAAGTGACCATTGCCCTGACCATGCCCACCTGCCCGTTTAGAGCCCAGATTAGATCCGACGTGCAGGCGGCGGTCGCCGCCTTGCCGGAGGTCAGGCAGGTGACGGTTGAATTTTCGGCCATGACCGATGAGGAGCGCAAGTCGCTCTTTGGAAAACCTGAAGAGGGCTCGGCGGTGCAATACAACCACATCCAGCGCGTGGTGGCGGTGATGAGCGGCAAAGGTGGCGTGGGCAAGTCGCTGGTCACCGGCCTGCTGGCAGCCAGCCTGGCGGGGGCTGGCTACCAGGTGGGCATCCTGGATGCGGATATCACCGGGCCCAGCATTCCCATGCTGTTCGGGCTGCGCGGCCCGGTGGAGCCCGGGCCGGTTGGCATCCGGCCGTTGCAAAGCCTGAGTGGGATCAAGGTCATCTCGATGAACTTTTTGCTGGAGTGCGAAGACCGGCCGATCATCTGGCGCGGCCCGCTGATCGGCAGGGCCATTACCCAACTGTGGGGCGAGGTGATGTGGGGAGACTTGGAGTACTTATTGGTGGACCTGCCACCCGGCACCTCCGACGCCTCCCTGACCACCATGCAGTCATTACCGGTGAGTGGCATCGTGATGGTCACTACGCCGCAAAACCTGGCCTCCATGATCGTGCGCAAGGCGGTACACATGGCACAAACGCTTCAAACGCCGATCGTGGGGGTGGTGGAGAACATGGCCTACTTCGTCTGCCCGGATTCGGGAAAACCGCATTTCATATTTGGTCCCAGCCATGCCGATGCGGTGGCGAAGGCTGCCGGCGCGCCCTTACTGGCGCAGCTGCCCCTTGACCCCACGGTGGCAGCGCTGTGCGATGCGGGAGAAATCGAAAGTGTCCACCTTGAAGAAATGCCTGGCTTGCTGGAAGCCTTTACCCAGATTGCTGAAATACAGGTGAGCAAGCATCGCTCGGGCAAGGCCGCCTTTTCTGCCCAAGCCTTGCAGCTGATCGAGAGCCGGGAGGCTATGGGCAGCCTGGAAAGCCCCGATGCCCGCGGCTTCGTGCGCGGCCCGTGCGGGGATAGCATGCAATTCGATTTGCGCTTCGCCGGGGAGGTCATCCAGGAGGTGCGCTATACCACCGACGGCTGCAAGGCGACCATCGCCTGTGGCGGCATGCTTGCCAGGCTTGCCCAGGGCAAGACGCGCTCTCAGGCCCAGAAAATACGTGCCGAAGACCTGGTGGCCGCCCTGCAGGGTTTGCCCGCAGGCCACGAACATTGTGCCCAGCTGGCGGTCAATACCCTGAACCAGGCCATTAACAACGCGCTGGAAAACCAGTAGACCAACAATCAGGAGATAAAATGAGCGATAAAGTGAAGATCGGGATCATCATCTGCGACCGCTACCGCACCTGTGCCGGTGGGAAATGCCTGCGTGCGATGCGGAATAAAGAAGGTGCGTTTGCGCAATATGCAGCCGAGGAGATTGAACTGGTGGGTTACACCACCTGTGACGGTTGCCCGGGCGGGAATGTGGAATATGCGGGCGAGGAGATGGTGAAGAATGGTGCCCAGGTAATCCACCTGGCCACCGGGCTGCTGGTGGGTTACCCTCCCTGCCCCTACATCCACACCTTCAAGGCGTTCCTCGAAAAGCGTTACGGGGTGAAGGTAGCGTTAGGCACCCATCCCATACCCCAAAAATACCTGGACCTCCACACGAGCCTGGGAACCTGGCAGGCTGCCGAATGGCAACCGCTATTGCAAGCGACCATGACCGATGAAATTACCCGCAGGGCATATGATTGAGATCATCAGGGTGGATTGGCGAGAAGGACATTACGAGCAGGAAACATGGCCAGTGAATGCACTCACAAGCTGGAAAAGGTTTACTGAATCGTTTAGAATTTCAGTGTGCGGTAAAAGAAATGGATGGTTGGCAAATATCAAGTCGCTAAAAGGCCTGTCACACATCCACAAACTGCCGTATCGGGCTGACCGGCCGGCAACGGATTTACTTTCATCAGGGCAACATCATCGCCACTGTCAGGTGGTAAGACTGAAATTGGAGTGAAGGGAAATGTCAACTACCACCCGCTAAAGCAGGTGGCTTGTAGCTGGAGGTGTAGAG
>CAYLPS010000183.1:0-3649 GCA_964385625.1 uncultured Anaerolineaceae bacterium
ATTAACGGCATGACTAACATTAGCAAGGCCAGATTCAGAATTGAATTCATTATTCTACCCTCTTATTTACTCGATGGATAGGACTAAACAGGCCGATATTTAAGATTCGCGTCTCATATATTATCGAAGCATATGCAAACTCAGGGTCAATCCGTCCACTGACGTGTGCAGAATGGTGAGATCATGAGAAGATCCCCTGGATGGTCTTTGCCCCTTGCATCTTTCGGATGGCTGAAGGCCAGGGGAGCTTGGGCAGCGATGGGCGCGACCGCTCGCTCATCACCTGCTATCCGGTTAAGCAGAATAGCCGGGACGCCCGCATGGCTGGGGGCCGGAAGCCAGATCGGCAGCTGCATTTATGTTGAGCTGGATCGCCTGCAGTCGCGCCCGCGGGTCCGCTTGTGTGTGTGGGGGCGGCAGGGATGCGGGCCGGTGGCGAGGGCAGCGGTAGGGACGCAGGTTGGCGGCGCGGATGGCTTAAATCCTATCGAACAGGAAGGCCTGGAGCCCTGCCCGCAAGCATCTCACTATCTATCGAGCAGCTCTGTGCGAATAAATTAAAAATCAAAAAACGTTATATGCAATCACGGTTCAATTATTTTAGTATTATAAATTTTTTATTTAATATTAATAGTATTTTTTGCTGAACCTGCGGATGTTGCATATGAAGTCTGATTCCCTATTGAGACAGCTTCTTTGTTAATTTTGGCGGCTGATATATATATTAATCCTGCATCCCTGGTATTATCCTGCTGTCCGGCCGATAGATTGATCTTTCCTGTCCTACCAGTAGCTGGGTCTGCATCGCTATCTTTGGTTGGATCGGAACCTTGTTTTGGCGGCGCAAAAATGTAACCTTTTGGCAGTATGAACTCCAGTATATAACTCTGAGGCTCAAGGTCAGTGAACCCGTAATGACCGTTGGCATTGGTGATATTCGTATCCAAGAAACCCCCTTGCGAATCGTGAAGATTGACGGTCATTCCTGAAAGCTGGCTGGCAGGGATCGGAGGCGTGGCCGATTTGGCTTGCGAATCGTAAAGATTGACGGTTACTCCTGGAAGCCCTTTTTCGCCGGGATCTTGTATCCCATTGCGGTTGGAGTCAATCCACACGAAGTCCCCTAAAAAAGATGAAGGGCACGCTTTGGACTTTTGGCAACTTTGAACCTCTGCTGGGCAGAAATCAACATTGTAGCCTGATTGTGTCCCGAAATCCCCGAAGGTGTCTTGGCAACCTACCTGTGGTGACCGTCCATCGGGACAGCCTCCAGTTGTCGGAGTTATATAAGCGTCAGGACAATGACTGCTATTACACCAGAGGGGTCGGCAGTCCAATCCGCTATCATGAGCGCACGAGATGTTGGGCGCAAATGAGACCGGTATACTGTAAAAACTCTTTTCAATATCAATATCATACGAATCGAACTTGTTATAAATGTTCAGGTAATTTCCGGCCGTGAATTCCACGCGTGTTCCATTCGTGCAAGTTCCTCCTTCCCCGGCATAGTTTGCAATGACAGCCAATCCTGACGTCAAACATGGTGGTGTTACCGGAGGGACACAAGTTGAATTATCATTAGCATCAACAATTTGCCAGTAGACGCTATGTCCAGGCGCAATGTTTGGCCCTTGGGTGCAGTCACACGTCGGCGCGCCTGGTTGCCCATTTGCGTTACAACCGATTTGATAGTAAAGGCTTACAGGACTAGTACAGTTATTCGTAAAGTTAATGCAGCGTTCTCCTGGAGGACAGGATGACTTCCAATACGTTGGATAGGCGGTGCATGTATTATTGCACTCATCAGCGGTTACAATTGACGCGCAGGCCATAAACGCGATAATGGCTATGGAAATTGATACATTCCAGGTCTTCCTTCTGCAATACAATCGATGAACAAGTTCCAGTGATTCACAACGGATTGGATCGCACCCAGTTGGTATAACAAAATGGCACGCAATATTATTAAAAGCCATCATATTCTTCCACGTCCTACTCGCTTCATCTTCCTCGAATTAGCGGGTCCTCTTGGAGATATCTGTAGACACTATCTCTAATAGTTAATGAAACTGACGCCAATGCCATGTTCTAACGCATGCCGGTTAATCGACAACACGCTGGAGTGAACTTCTCCAAGGAGACAAGGAAATTGAGCAACATCAACTCATGGATGGCAAGCCTCTAGCTTAGATCGCTCGCGAGCAGGGCATCCGCACTGGGCAGTCTCGCTCCCGGCTCCCCGGAGCCGCCAGGCCCTGCGGCGCGGAAGGCATGGCTGGCAGGCTAGCGATGGGCAGGATCACTTTCTTGACGCCTGCATTCGGGTCGAGAGGGATGGCCACGAAGCCACATCCAAGCGCGCTCCCCACCACACACCTTTAGCTTTACAGGGCCTTAACTTAGATTCTGTGGTTCAGATATATTGTTGGTCGCATTGGTCGCGTTCTGAAGCATGTTTATGTTGATCACTTCGGTCATGTCCCTAATCAGGATTATATTCAGGCTATTGTTCTGAATCGCAATTGTATTTGTATTCACATTTGTGATCCCCACGTTTGTCATATTCTTGGGTAGGGTCATGTTTGTCAGGTTCTCGGGCAGTGTCATGTTCGTTGTCGTATTTTCTTTCTCTGCAAAGGCCACGCCTAAAGAAAGTGCCAAGAGGATGGACATGAGCATTAATCCAACAGCCAACGATCTTTTCAATTCTCTCCCTCCTTGTTTTTCGTAATATTCGACCTATTTAAATTTAAGGATTTCTGGTCGTGAGTCCCTAATTGGTTTGAGTTTGTATATGGAATGTCAAGAGCTCTACGCTCCAGAAATGGGCTCTGGTTTTTTAGGATGCTGTATCCAAGGGCCTGTCCGAAAATTGCATGTCGCCTGCAATCCGAGTCGAGCAGTATGGCCGGAGCTTCGACGGCAGGGCACCAGCGATCGGATTGGCGGCGCGGATGCTGGCGGGAATCCGGTCGAGCAGGATGGGGTAGCTGCAGGGCCGGTGGGCAGGACCGCTCGCCCATCGCCCGCATTCTGGTCAAGCGGGATTGCCTGCGGTCGCGCCCGCGGGCCCGCTCGTGAGGGTGGGCGGCAGGGATGCGGGATTGGCGGCATGGGTGTTTAGCTAGGGATGTTGTCCGAAGAGGCGTATCTCCTGCATTCCGCAGACAGGGGTTTAGAGGGGTCTGAAGTAGGCGCGGTCATGGTGATCGAAGTTAAGGAGGACAACCACTTCACCCTCAACCATGTAAATGATTACCCAATTGCCAACGTGGGCGCCAAGCATGCCAGCCAGGTTATGACTGAGCGTCTCGCCGATGGATGGATTATCGCAGATCTCAGAAAGCTTACTGTAGACGCGATCCCGCAAAACATGATCTTTTTTGGTGAGGCGCTGGAAGTTCTTCTTAAATCTGGGAGTGAGGCGTAAGCTGTACGCCATGCCCTTCAGAGCTTCTCCAGGTAGGCTTTAAGATCATCAACGTTATCGAAGCTCTTGCCTTTGCCAGCCCGATGATCTGCCAGGCCTTCAAGGGCTCCGGCTACTATCTTGGGGTCATCCTCGACTGCGAGTGATGTCTTCTTTGCCTCGGCTCCGGCCATGATAGGTACTGCTCCCTGTTAAGCTATAAGGATTGCGAAAGATAGC
>CAYLPS010000184.1:0-3642 GCA_964385625.1 uncultured Anaerolineaceae bacterium
GCTACTGCCAGCCCTACGGCAGTCATTACCGCCACCAACCTTAAAGATTACTACACCACCCTGTCATCTTTTGCCGACCTGTCGGAATCAGACTTGCGCTGGATCATAACCACCCAGATATTGCACCAGAAGGTATTCGACGCTATCACTGCCGATGTCTCGCCCCAGCAGGATCAGGTGTGGGCACGCCATATCGTGGTCAACGATCAAACCCAGGCACAAACCATCTATGACGAGCTCAAGCAAAATCCGGATAATTTCGTTTCTATCGCCACCGAAGTGTATTCAGGCACTTCCAATACGATCGACCTGGGATGGTTCAGTAAAGACACCCTGGACCCGGCTGCACAGGATATCGTGTGGGCGATGAAGATCGGTGAGATCAGCCAGCCCATCCAAACTTCCGGTGGTTGGGAGATCTACCAGGTGCTGGGCCATGAAGTGCGCACCCTATCTGATACCGACTTCCAGGACTTGAAGCAGACTGTCTTCCAGAATTGGATCGACGATCAAAAAACTGCCGAAAACGCCCAGATTTTCGACATCTGGCAGTCGCGAGTGCCCATGAGCCCAACCGTGCCACCCACCCAAGCGCCGTAATCCACGGCACGAACCATAACTACACGTAATTCACGCTATCATTCACAGTGCAGGCGGGTGACCTCACCCAAATGCACTGTGAATTTATATTAAATAAGGTATACTCACAAAAGTTTATACGGTCGAGGAAAATATGGACAAGGTGCTCATCAAAAATATTCTGGCGCGCGGGATTATCGGCATCCGCGATTGGGAGCGTGAAAAGCCTCAAGATATCCTGATCAACCTCGAACTATTCACCGAATCTTACGAGAATTTAGGATCCGATGACATTGACGAATGCATCGATTACAGCGATGTGACCAAGAAAGTGATCCAGCATGCCGAGACTGCCCAGCGCTTCACCGTGGAAGCGCTGGCCGAGGATATCGCCCGTATCTGTCTCGAAGACTCACGGGTGTTAAAAACAACTGTCCGGGTAGAAAAACCCGGAGCAGTCCGTTTTACACAATCGGTGGGCGTCGAGATCGAACGCAGCCGAAAATGAGATCGTTCAGAAACGCATCGGCTCTGAACCCCGCGAGATATTGTCGAAAAACTCCTGTCGGGTAGCCAGACTTCTGCGAAAGGCGCCATGCACGGCGGAGGTGGTCATGCGGGCGTTGTGCTTCTTTACCCCGCGCATCATCGTACACAGGTGCAGCGCCTCCACCACCACCGCCACACCCTTGGGCATCAGGGCGTCATTGAGAAAATCGGCAATCTGGCGCGTCATACGCTCTTGCACTTGCAGCCGGTGGGCGAATACATCTACGATGCGGGGTATTTTGGATAACCCAACCACCCGCCCACTGGGCAGGTAAGCCACGTGCGCCCGGCCCATGAACGGCAGCATGTGGTGCTCGCACATGCTGTAAAATTCGATATCACGCACGATCACCATCTCATCGTAGGTCACCTCGAACAGGGCATCCCCCACGATTTTCAGCGGGTCCACGCGGTACCCTGACAGCAATTCCGTGTACATCCGGGCGACCCTTTCAGGAGTCCTGAGCAACCCCTTGCGGGAGGGATTCTCACCGAACGCAACCAGCATCTGACTGACCGCCTCTTCAATGGTCGGGAGGTCCATATCCTTGGATGGGGTCTCCATATCCATGATATCGTTGCCGTTGCCCAGCTCTTTGTCCACATCTTTTTCCATAGTTCAGGTATGCTCCATATAAAAAAATTAATCGAAAATATCGATGGTGAGATTAATCAGCTCAGCGCATTTCGGTCTCGATCAGGCCGTATAAGCCATCCCGGCGAAGGTAAAGCACGTTCACCGAATTAGTCACTGAATTATAAAAGACAAAGAAGTCTTCGTGCCCCAGGAGCTTCATCTGCTCAAGCGCCTCCAGCTCATCCATGGGGGTCAGCACGAACTTCTTTCGCCTTACAATCAGCGAGCTGTCCTCTTCGGTCTCCTCTTCAGCAACAGGGATCACCTCTGAAGCCGGGGTGCCATCGCCCCGCCCCTTCTGCCGCTTTCCCTTATACCGCTCCATCTGTCGCTCCAGCTTATCCAGGGCCGAATCCAGTGCGGTGAAAACATCATCAGAGCGCTCTTCAGCACGCAGGATATAGCCTTTGCCGCGCACGGTAATTTGTGCCACCTGCCGGTCGGCCGCGCTGCGCGCCGACTTCGCATATGAAATATCTACGCGCGCTTCGTCGATGTCACTTAAAAAACGATCCAGCTTGGATACTTTTTTCCTGGCATAATCTGAAATTCGATCCGAAACTTCAATATTGCGACCATAAACCTGAACATCTAATGCCATTGGTTATACTCCTGTAAGTGTATTTTCCCTAAATTATTGCTGATATTGTAAATCGCATTGCTACCAAATGCTAGGTTCTTTCATAAACTTCACGCCACATCACCGTGATCACCCGGGTTGAAAACCGCCCTGGCTAGTGAAAAACCATATACTCCAGCAGCTCCTTCATCCAGCAGTGCTTTTGCGCAGGCGTTCAACGTAGAGCCGGAAGTGGCCACGTCATCCACCACCAGCACCACCTTCCCCTCGATGAACTTTCCATTCGCCTGGAAGGCACCTTCCATATTGATCTCTCGTTCTGCTGCCGATAGCCCCACTTGTGAGCGTGTCTCACGTATCCTGGTCAATGCTCGCGTGGAGAAAGGAATATTGAAATACAGGGCGATGGGACGTGCAAGCAAATTCGCCTGATTATATCCACGCTGCTCCAAACGGGCAAGACCCAAGGGTACGGAAGTAATGATATCTACCGGCCAATTAAGCCTTCCCAAAATGGCTATCATCGGGCGTGAAAGGGCTTCACCCAGGCCAATATCCCCGCCATATTTCAGCTTATGGATGGCTTGGCGGATGGGGCCGGTAAAAACCGTGCAGGCTCTCAGGGAAGTATAAGAAGGCACAGCTTCCTTGCAGCGCGGGCAGGGTTGGTCATTCGCATTCGAATTTCCACAGATCGGGCAAATCGGGGCTCGTGGCTCCAGCGTCTGCTGGGCGCAATCCCGGCACCAGCGTGCCCCCGCTTGGCCACACCCGCCGCATTGGGGTGGATATAGCCAATCGAGCGCTTGCCATACCCACTGGTAAAGCCGGTAAGCCAGGTTGCCTGGCAGGTGGTTCATAGGATCAGAGAATAGGTTTTACACTGGCGGGATTCGATCTCATCCGCCCAACGGGCCCACGCCTTGTTCGATCAGGATTAGCAGTGCCGGGGTCATCAGCACGATGCATAAGGAAGGAAAGATAAAGAATGCCATCGGCAGCAGCATTTTAATGGGGGCCTTGTGCGCTTCTTCCTCTGCCAACTGGCGTCGGCGAATACGCATTTGATCGGCCTGTATGCGCAACACCTGAGCCATGCTCACACCCAGCTGCTCGCTCTGGATTACCGCGGCCACAAAGCTGGACATTTCACTTACTCCCAGGCGATCAGCCATATCACGCAGGGCTTCCCTGCGCAGTTTGCCCAGCTGGATCTCGCGCACCACCCTGCCAAAGGATCTACCCAGCTCATTATCCCATTTCTCATAAAGCTTAGACATGGCAGCATCGAAGCCTA
>CAYLPS010000185.1:0-3633 GCA_964385625.1 uncultured Anaerolineaceae bacterium
TACCGAACGATTGCTTGAAAGGTTCTTGATTAAAAGCTAATGCACGCAGGAAAAGCGCGGGGTATTTATAATTGGTGCTGATCCCCAACCAACCAGACCAATACTTTGATAAAATTATGGTAAACTTTTAGGTTGATCTAATTCATTACATAACAGGAAGAGCATGGATATTACACGTACCGACCAGATGGTTACCAGATTACGGCAGATGCAGGCTATTTCACCGGATATCGAGGCTTCAGCGGTGGTATCTGTGGATGGCTTGATCATCGCTTCAGCATTGCCGAGCAGCGTGGAGGAAGACCGGGTATCGGCAATGTCTGCCGCGATGCTTTCACTCGGTGAGAGGATTTCAGCGGAGCTGGGGCGAGGCACACTGGAGCAGGTATACATCAAAGGAGCGGACGGTTTCGTGATGATTACCTCCATCGGCAGCGAAGCGGTACTGACCGCCCTGGCCGGGCCGCACGCAAAATTGGGCTTGATCTTCCTGGAAATGCGCCGTGCAGCCGAAGATATCCAGCTGGTGATGGCATGATCCAGGCAGGGCATATATACAATGTCGCAAGTTTCGGTGGGGAGGCTGCCATCCAACGGCCCTCCCCACCGCCATTTTTAGCGATATCCATAGCCGTAAAATGGATTGGAATGAACAAGAAGCTGGGAGGGAATGGAGCATGACGACGAAATATATCTTCTTCACTGGCGGGGTGGTGAGCTCGGTTGGCAAGGGGGTTACGGCAGCTGCCATCGGGAGGTTGCTGAAGGAGCGCGGATTCAGTGTGGTTGCCCAAAAATTGGACCCTTATATTAATGTAGACCCGGGTACCATGAGCCCTTACCAGCACGGAGAAGTGTACGTTTTGGATGACGGTGCAGAGACGGACCTGGACCTGGGCCATTACGAGCGGTTTATTGATTCCAGCATGAGCAAGGTGTGTAACTTCACCAGCGGGCAGGTGTATGCGGAGGTGATCACCCGGGAAAGGCGCGGTGATTATCTGGGCGGCACCATCCAGGTGATCCCGCACATCACCAACGAGATCAAGCGGAGGATCATGCTGGTGTCGAAAACCACCGGTGCTGAGATCGTGCTGGTGGAGATTGGCGGCACGGTTGGGGATATCGAATCGCTGCCATTCCTCGAAGCGCTGCGCCAGATGCGTTCGGATATCGGCCGTGAAGATACGATCTACATCCATGTGACCTGGCTGCCCCATATCGGCGCCACCGATGAGCTGAAGACCAAGCCGACCCAGCATTCCGTGGCGGAACTGCGCTCGATCGGTATTGCTCCTGATATGATCGTGGCACGCTCAGATTTTACCGTGGGGGAGGATTTGCGGGATAAAATCGCCCTATTCTGCGACGTAGAAAAGAAAGCGGTCATCCCCATGGTCACGACCCCGGTTTTGTATGAAGTGCCGTTGATTCTGGAAAGAGCCGGGGTGGGTGATTACCTGCTGAAGAGGGCCAGCCTGGACGCGCGTGCCCAGCCAGATTGGTCAACCTGGGAGCTCCTGGTGGAAAAAGTCAGGCAGCCAAAGCCGAAGGTGACCGTGGCCCTGGTGGGGAAATACGTGGAGCTGCACGACGCCTACATGAGCGTGCGCGAAGCCCTCAAACACGCCGGCCTGGAAGCAGGGGTGGAGGTGGAAATCGCCTGGGTGCATTCATCCGATCTGGAGAAGGGGCGAGATTGGGACAAGGTGAAGAATGCGGATGGCATTTTGGTACCGGGTGGGTTTGGCTCACGCGGGATTGAAGGAAAACTGCAGGCCGCGCATTACGCCCGTGAGAACAAGGTGCCTTACCTGGGGTTATGCCTGGGGATGCAGCTGATGGTGGTCGATTTTGCGCGCATGATCTACAAGAGCGAAGCGCCCAATTCAACTGAATTCGATCGATCGACACCCTACCCGGTGATTGACCTGATGCCCGACCAGCGAGGAATTGTCGACTTGGGCGGCACAATGCGGCTGGGATTGTACCCGTGTGAATTACAGCCGGGCTCGATTGCCGCGCAGGCTTACCAGCAACCCCTGGTACAGGAACGCCACCGGCATCGCTTCGAGCTGAATAATGCCTTCCGCCAGATCTTACAAGAAAATGGCATGCGTTTCTCGGGGATCTCGCCGGATGGGAGGCTGGTGGAGATCGCCGAGCTGGTGGACCATCCTTTCATGCTTGGTACTCAATTCCATCCCGAATTCCTGTCCCGCCCCAACCGCCCGCACCCACTATTCCTGGCATTTATCCGGGCAGTCAAACAGGGGGCAGGGGTGACTTAGATCTTGCTCAGATTTGATGAGGTAGTTGTAAAAGTTCGGGGATCGATAGGCCAACTGGCTGAATAAGACCCTTCCAGGCAAGCCAGAACCCACCGCTGCTAAGTAAATTGGTTGCGTTCAGTGGGGCGACCCGTTTGAATCAATGTGCTCTTCAATAATTACCTGGTCTGCAGTTGAGGCTTCATCCTGTGCCGGAGTGGCCCGCAACACATCATCCATGGTCAGGTTTTCACGACGCATGCCTGGAGCCGGTGTGCCGCAGTAGGGACAGAGGTTCCAGGAGAGCTCCATCAGCTTATGGCACTGGTGGCAGGGCTTTTTAAGCCGGGTATGGCAATTCGGGCAGACCATCCAGGCGGGTTGGATGCGCCGGCCACATCCCGGACAAAGCGGCGAATCCTCGATGGACTGCAACAGGGCTTCTTCCTCCAGAGTATACTGGTATTCGTCCTCCAGGGTATGGGCGGGGCGCAGGATGAGGTATATCACCACGCCAGGCAGGAACAACAGGGCAACCACGATGATCGATAGAATACGCAGGAAAGGGTCACGCGCCCTCGAGCGGATATCCCGGTAGGTCCAGAAGATCAAGCTTAGCCAGAGCGCCACCAGGAAAGCTGCACCCCAGGTGGCCAATCCCGTGATAATATTATTCAAGACCTGCGGATCGATGGTCATGGTATGCTCCCAGTGATGATTATAGCATCGCGCGTGAGTAAAGCTGGTTTCTTTTCCCTCAATACCCCAAGATTGGGAGGAGTTTTCGAATGAGCCGAAGTGAGCCGAATGTTTACACCATTAAGGATCTCGATGAGGATGAGCGACCCAGGGAACGACTGGCCAGGTTGGGACCTCAATCGCTGTCCACCGCCGAGCTGCTGGCGATTTTGCTGAGGGTGGGAATGGTGGGTGAGACGGCGGTGCAGGTGGGGCAGAGGCTGCTGCAAACCTTCGGCGGCATCGCCGGCATCCACCGGGCTTCGTTTGAAGAATTGAGCAACCAGAAGGGAGTCAAGCTGGCCAAGGCCGCCCAGATCAAAGCGGCCATCGAACTGGGCAGGCGGCTGGTGAGCGAATCGCCTGAGGAGCGCCCGGTAGTGCACAGCCCGGCAGATGCAGCGGAGATGGTGCAGTATGAGATGAGCGCCCTTGAGCAGGAGGAGCTGCGGGTGATGCTGCTGGATACGCGTAACAAGGTGCAGCACATCGAGACGGTGTACCAGGGTTCGGTGAACTCTTCGCAGGTGCGCATCGCCGAGATCTTCAAAGCTGCCATCCGCCGCAATGCAGCCAATATCATTGTCATCCACAATCACCCATCGGGTGCGCCAAGAAGCATATA
>CAYLPS010000186.1:0-3593 GCA_964385625.1 uncultured Anaerolineaceae bacterium
ATAGATGCAAATGGTGATAATTTAAGCCGTTTAACTAATAATCCTGCAGAAGATAAGTGGGTAGTTTGGTCTCCTGATAGTCTAAAAATAGGTTTTACACGTGCTTATGAGAATGGTCAATACGAAGGTTATGTGATGAGCTTTGATGGCAGTAATCAGAATAAGGTCATCGACGATCCGATCATAGCCTGGTCCCCGGATGGAGAGCAAATAGTGTTTTCGTCATCTGTTGAAGGAATTGAGGAAATCTTTTTACTTGGTTACGACGGGAAAAATCTTATCAAACTCACATATATCGGAAGCATAAATAGGTGGCCAACTTGGTCCGCGACAGCTCCATAGATAAGATTTCTTCAGCTGCATTAGTATAATTATGCTGTAAAAAGCATCATTGACTATCCAATGGTAAAGAAATTTTTCTAATTTCATACAAACAGCAAGAAGTATTATTATTTTATGTATTCCGATGCGCTTCCTCGTCTCAATTTATTTCCCATTAATAAAAATTACTAAAAGGTTACCTAGAAAAAATTACTTGCGGGTTGTAATAAGTAGCAAGATATTAAGGTGAACTGATGAAGCAAATATCAATTACTACATATGGTGTCATATTATATATCTATAGTTTTATGATAACAGGCTGTGTACTCTCCGAGCCTCTTCACTCCAATTTGTCGACTGAGATTTCAACCCCAGAACATCAAACCATTCGACCAACCCAGACACAGTTTATTGTCTCGACCGAAGAATCACCAGCTCATAGTCCAACATTCATAATCACCTCGACGGAAAACATAATTCCAAGTACATCTTCTAGCCCAACCGTTAATATACCTAAATCAACTCTTTTACCTTCAACAGTAGTAGGTACAGGAGTATCTGTACTAGGTACGATCGTATCTGTAATTGGAAGTATTCGAGTGGTTATTGAGGTTTGTACATCAGTATATTGAGGTGTTGATACCTCGGTGTTCTTTTGGGGAGAAATATAAAGCTCTGTGATTCGATTTCTGAGTGGATTGGGTAATGCAATAAATAGAATTACGAGGGTCGTTAGTGTTAACAAAACGATGACGATGATCATTGAGTAATGCTTATGGTTAATTCTTGATGGCGCGGTTTCTTTATTAACATCCTCAGATAAATCACTTTCAGCTTCTGGAATATTAACTCGATCTGGTACTGAATCGGCTGGATAATGCATCGCCAGGCACATAGCTCTAAACAATTCATCCGTACTCGTATAACGTTGCCCAGCATCTTTTTGTACTGCATTCAAGATGACCGCAGAGATATCATCAGTCAATGCCTGATTGACAGTTTTGGGATCTGGAGGCGTAAACAATAGGTGAGCACGACGTATTCGCTCTCCAGAGGATTCATTCGCCTTATTGTTCCCCTTTTCATCACCGCTGAACATTTTCTTACCTGTGAGCATTTCAAACAGCATCACCCCCAGGGCATATACATCCGTGGCGGGGGTTACCGTCTCACCCCGGATTTGCTCCGGTGCCATGTAGGCAGCCGTGCCCACCGTTGCTAGCGTAGTGGTCGTGCTGTCTGAATGTCGGGCAATCCCAAAGTCGGTCAGGTAAATGTTGCCCCCCTGGTCCACCATCACGTTCCCAGGTTTGACATCACAGTGGACCACCCCATTGGAATGTGCATACCCCAGGGCAGCACTAAGTGCTTTTAGGTAGACCAATACATCTTCCACTGGCATCGGCTTCCCTTGCTGCTGGCGCAGGATGTCTTTAAGCGAAAACCCATTTACGTACCGCTCCAGTAAGAAAGCAAAATCGGCGGTCTGGTATAGGCCATAGAATGGGACGATATTGGGATGAGCCAACTTCTTCAGTGCATTGGCTTCACGTTTGAAGCGCTTGAATATAGCCGGGTCGTCGGCGAGGTCAGCGTGCAAGATCTTCATCGCCAGGGGCACGTTACGCTTGAGATCCCACACGCGGTAAACAGCTCCCATGCCGCCCGAGGCAATGAATTCATCAATTCGAAACTGTTCGAGTATAGTTCGGCCAATCAGAGTCTTGCTCATAATAGGTATATATTCTTGAAAATTTCATGGATTCGAAGGTCAGCATTCATCGCATCTTTTTATATTGAATCTCACATTACGCTAAGGGTTCTGCTTAATCTCTGGCGATTCAGCAACTTCCAGAGTTCTGCTCATGGCGAATATACACATCTAAAGCCTATTGTTTCCACCGTATTGGTAGGGTTAACGCTAAAACGTCCTGTGGTACGGACGCCATCTGTAGGGTTGCCCCACGAGCCCCCGCGTACCACACGACGGGTACCTGAAGCTGGTCCAAGCGGATTTTTTTCTGGCGAATTTTGATAATAGAGTGTACCCATCCAATCGGCTGTCCATTCTGAGACATTTCCAGCCATATCCAAGACGCTATACAGACTCGCTCCGGCTGGGTAGCTACCCACAGGAGCAGTATCCCGGTAACCATCATCAACAGAAGATATGCGTAATCCAAACGGGCAATTCCAATCGCAGAAGTTCAACTTATCAGCGGCTGGCAGATCATCCCCCCATGGGAACAAGCGCTGGTCAGTGCCACGCGCAGCTTTTTCCCATTCAGCTTCAGTGGGCAAGCGTCCCCCTGCCCACTGGCAGTACGACAGGGCATCAACGTAATCAACATAGATTACTGGGTAGCTGGCATAATCAGCGTTGCCATAATATGGGTCGCGGGTATTTGAATATGCTTGTGCCGGGCGTGGGCAGGCCTTTTGAGCCACACAAGCCTGGTACATGGCATTCGTGACTTCCATGCGGTAGATCCAAAACCCATCAAGATAAACCCGATGGGGTGGTCCTTCGGCACCCCAGAAGTATGGGTCGGTGCTGGCGTCGCTACCCATGATGAATTCCCCGGCGGGCACAAAAACCAGGTCAGCCCCATCCTCAGCCTTACGTATCTCAGGCGGTGTGCTGGTGACGGTGGGTACGGATGTGTCTGTTGGAATAACTGTAGGAGTTGGAATTAGAGTGGCGGTTTTGGTTGGGATTGATGTGTGCGATGGGGCTGATGTTGGTGGAGAACTACTTTCAGCTACGGTAGGACCGGTAAGCGCATCAATTCCAGTTTGATCCTGTGGAGAGCCTTTAAACTGGTAGGCTATGGCAATAATAATGAGTAGGCACAATGCTCCACCAGTAATCCACCCTGGCCAGGATTTTAAGAATGTTAACCCGCGGGTAGTTGGAGATTTCATCTCCAAAATGTGCGAAGAGGATGATACCGCTCCTTTTTGTCCAGCGGATGAACCGGTAATTTCTCGTGAAATGCGATCAGACACTAAGGCTGTTCCAATACCTGTGGCAGAACAAAAGGCAGAAAATAACTCTCCTGTGCTGGCAAAACGCTCTGCTGGATTTTTCGTCAGAGCCTTCAAGATGACATCAGCTGTTGCAGGCGATAGTGCGGGATTATATGTCCGTGGGTCCGGTGGTGCATTCGTAAGGTGTGCATAGCGGATGCGTTCGTTGGCCGTAGAACCACCACTTTCGGTGCCCTTCTCATCACCCTTGAACGGACGCTGCCCGGTGAGCATCTCAAACA
>CAYLPS010000187.1:0-3547 GCA_964385625.1 uncultured Anaerolineaceae bacterium
GGAAAGATAAGTCAAGTTAGTCAGATTACCCAGCTCGGGTGGGATGTAACCACTCAAGCGATTAGATGACATATATAATCTTGTCAAATTGATTAGGTTACCCAACTCAGGTGGAATGGGACCACTCAAGTTATTATAAGACAAGTCGAGTTCTATCAGGTTGCTCATATTGCCTAACTCGGGCGGTATTGTCCCACTCAATAGGTTATTGCCTAGGTCTAGGATAGTCAAGCTGCTTAGGTTACCCAGCTCAGGCGGGATGGTGCCACTCAACTCGTTTACGCCCAAATATAGTAAATTTAGGTTCGTCAGGTTACCAAGTTCAGGTGGAATGAAGCCACTCAATTGGTTAGAGTAAAGATTAATCTCGGATACATGCCTGGATGTCACAGTAATTCCAAACCAGTTGCTGGGTGTATTGGTCATCAGCCAATTAAAACTATATTCCCAGCCTGGTCCGCCAGTCGAGTTATATAACTCTACCAATGCTTGACATTCAAGCGGGGGTATTTCAATAACATCGGCACAGGAAAATTCTAGGTTTGCTCCGTAATTGGCTGCAACTACTGGAATAACTGCACCGAATACCATCGATAATGCCAATAGCAAATAGATATATTTCTTCGTGGTACCCCTCCTTCTAACCCAAACTATGAGCAATTTACGGATTTATTGAATTGACGGTCAAGAACGAGTTTCTAATGTGGATTTCTTTATTATAGTGATTTTTTAAAATCACGCTATTAATTGGAGTACAGATAAAACGTATAAATTATAAACCAGAAATCAGTGAGTTGTTCAATACGGGACAAATATCCCTCACACAATGGGATAATTGCCCCACTTCAACGGGACAGATACCTCTCGCCTTCGATCCCCAATTTTCCTAAAATCAATATACACGCAACATATGATCATTCACCACCAAGGAGTAATTTAGCGTGGCAAGGAATAACCTTACCTGGATCAAAGGCATAGCAGCCTGATTGATGTGGTTCAGGATCATTTTCACCTTACAAAATAAGGTCATGTTTTGATTTATCGTCTGTCAGTTTATGAATAATCAAGGCTTTCTTCAACACATTAGCAAAATCGGTGATTGGCTGCCTGGTTGGGCTGGTTGGCTAACGCAGAAGAAAGCAGCTATCCTAGAAATCCCCACGGACCTGGAGGTGGAGCATTCAGGGGTGTGCTTTATCGACAGGCAAGACGAGCTGGACTACTTGTGGTACCGGCTGCGCGAGTCTGAAGCTAGGCAGGAATACGCCGGATATCGCGTCGTACGGCTGCTGCAGCTCACCTTCTTGCCTCTGGAAGCGCGTTCCGATCCAGGCTTGCTGCAGAAGATGCGTACCGTCTTACGCGGACTGTATGGCTCGAAAGTCAGCTTTTTATATCTTACTGCCGGCATATTCCAAAACCACCAGTCCCCGGTGGGGATCGTTCAATGTTACGGCGTGTCTGGCTTTGCTCCCACGCTGGAAGAAGCTTGCGCCCAATCCAGGCGTAGCCTGGCTGCGCTCAAAGGAGCTATGAGCGGGGCCTACCGCCAGATCCGCCTGCAGCCCCTAACCATCCGCATAGCCGAGTGGATCTTCCTGAGCTTTCATGACATGAACCACGTTCTGCTCACTGTAGGCCACACCGACCCACGCGAGAATGCGCGTGGCGACAGTGGAGGCATCGTCCATAACCCATTTGTCGAAGCCGGCCCCGCCGCCCAGCAGTACACCTTGCAGCAGAACGAAATCCTGTTCCGCGGCATGAGTGATCTGAACGAAGAATTCCTGTTTCTGGTACTGACATCACCGGTGAGCCTGGGAGCGATTACCGAGATGCTCGCTGGCCTGGCGGAAAACACCTCCACCTGGGCCGCCTGGCAGAATGGGCTGAGAGGCGTCAGCTTTGGGGTCAGCCTGCCGGCGCTGCTATCAGGCCTCCTGGCGCAGTCTACCAGCCAGGGCTATAGCGAAGGCCAGGGCACATCTCACAGCACCGGCTTGGCTCATACCGACAGCCAGGCGCATACGGACGGTAGCGCTCACACCACCGGCGTAGCGGATTCCAGTGGCTGGTCTCACGTAGAAAGTGATTCGATTTCTCACTCTGCTGGGCAGTCCGTTTCACAAGGAGTTGCCCACACAGACGGCCAGGCTGTCACCAATGGAGCTGCTTCGACGGAGAGCTCAGGGCAGGTCAGCTCGCAAGGGGTCGGCAACAGTCACTCGGATAGTTTCGATTGGGGCTTGCGCGGTGGCATCCAGCCGGGTGGTGTGGGCATCGGTGCCAACGCTGGCTGGGGCAGCGCCGACACGTCCTCCAGCATGTCCTCCGAATCCAGCATGACCGGGCACTCGGACACCACCAGCCACGCTGTGACAGACAGCCAGGCAGACACCGTCAGCCAGGGCGAATCTGTGTCCAACGTAACGACAACCACCCATTCGGAAGCTTCTGGCACCTTCGGCAGCCACACCGTCTCGCAGTCGGATACCACCAACCAGGCTGACACCAAGGGGCAGGCAGATACCTCCAGCATCGGTGATAGCCAGATGCAATCTATCTCAAAAGGGCAGGCAATTGGCCAGGCGGCTTCCACCGGGCTGACCGTCGGGATCGCACCATCCATTTCAGCGCACAACAGCTACCAGTGGCAGTTCGACCCGGCTATCCTGGTGACCCAGATCCTGCGCCAGCAACAAGGCCTGCTCAACCTGGCCAGTAAGGAAGGGGCTTATTACACAGACGTATACGCCATGGCGCGCACCGAACAGGGCAAACAGGCTCTGATGGGCTTGATCCCCGAAGCCTTCCATGGCACAGAAGACGTGATTACCGGAGTGCAGACCCGCGACTTGACCGCTGGGGAAAGCGAATACATTGGGAAGCACGCCCAGGCTTTCACCCCTTCCACCCGAGTTGAGACCATCCCCGATGTGCTGAGTGGATACATGGATTCCACCCTCCTGACCATGCTGCAATTAGCCGCCTATACCGCTCCCGGCATGTTCGAACAGGGTACTGCCCTGACCGTGCAAGAGTCCACTCCTGACTTCGCCTTCCGTCCGGACATGTCTGGAGATGTGCTGTTGGGATGGCAATGGAGTAGCGAAACCGGGCAATTGACGCACACTCTATACAAGTTGAGCTTCGAACGCCACTTTCATACTGCTTTCTGTGGCGACACCGGTTATGGCAAGAGCGTAGCAGCTGAGCGGTTGGCTTACGAGACTACCCGCCAGTGGCACTTTCGAAGTGTGGTGCTGGATTTTGGACAGGGCGGAGGCGGGCGCTGAACTGGTCCGAGTTGGAGGGAAGGGTAGACATCCGCCAGCTCTATCCCGGTGCACCAAGGCCTCTGCGCTGGAATATTCTCAAGGTGCCGCGTCGATCGTATCCCGGTCGCTACCGTACCCTGATCAGCGAGCTCTTCGCCAACGCGGGTCGTATGGGTCCAAGGCAGCTTGGATTCATGCGCCGCGCCCTGACCCAGGTGAGCCAATACATCACCATTCTACAGGGTGAAGAGCATCCTGAGCTGGCCGGT
>CAYLPS010000188.1:0-3475 GCA_964385625.1 uncultured Anaerolineaceae bacterium
GGTAGTTTCGCCTGGTTTTGTTTGATCTCAGTCTCGCCTAGTTTAGGCGTATCGGCTGAAACAGCCACACAATGCTGCTCTACTAGCTCATTCATTTTATATTGTTCCTTTCCATTCCCCTCTTATTCCGGCACGTAGGGCGCCTGGCGATCGATATTGCCCACGAATTGCGGCAGGTTAGTGTGCCCCAGCATCTGCCGTATCGCCAGGTTTTCGCCGGTATGGTACCAGTAATGATAAATAGTCCTTAACAGCAACGCCCCTAAAATTCTTGTCCCCGGTTTCCCATCTGGTTTAATGTAATGTTCCTGAAGCTTCTCGGTGGTGAGGCTCTCAAGCCACGAGTCGTTTGCCGCGGTGATCTTGCGCCAATAGGCCAGCACCTCACTTAAGTAGGGAGTGCTGGCGGGTGCGCCGTAAGAATATGCTTCCTGCACATCGGGAAATGGCATCAGGCCCTGGCCATAATACAGGAAATAGCGCTGCTCCTGCCATGCAAGGTGGCCCACGTTCCAGCTGATGCAGTTCATCGGCATCAGGCGCTTGCGGGCATCTTCATCAGACAAGCCCTTCAACCCGCGCCTGAACTCATTACGGGTGAATTTCAACTGAAGGACCAGGGGATGAATGCCTACCATTGGATGCCTCCACAACGAGATGCCGGTTTCGACAATAAAACCAAATTGATGGCAAATAATCATTATATCTTTTTTTATCCGATTATCTGCCAGTGCTCGAGTTAATTACTTATTTTTATGGCACGACTTGTTCTTTCTTAGATTGCTGTTTGAATCTAAAATACGCCTGGCCCATGTAAGCGCCAAACATGAAGATCATGCTGCTCAGGTAAGACCAGAATAGAAATGCGATGATCGTGGCCACCGAGCCGTAAATCAGGTTGTTAGACGACAGGTAACTGGACTCAAAGGCCAAGAATGCCCGCTTAGCCAGCTCCCACAGTAAACCAGCAACGATGGCCCCAGGGATCAGATCCCGCCTGGTCGCCTTGCCATGGGGAAATATGGAATAAAAAAGGCCAAACAAGGCGATGTCTAGCACCACCGATACGACCACACTGACCGCACTGGTCAGCCCGGTAAATTGCGATGGAAAATAACCAAATACGATGGTCAGCATGCTGCTGCCAAATGAGACCAGCACCAACACAGGCCCTGCAATCACCAGCACCAGCAAAATCGCCAGCCCGCGCCGTTCCCACATCGGCACCTTTTGCTTATTCCCCCATATGTCGCTCAAAGCCTGGTTAAGCATGTTGAATACCGTGGAACCGGACCATATCAGGCTTACCAGGGCAACAATAGTAACTGTGCCGCGCGTGGCGACAATTTTACTGATGTTGGGTCCCAATAAACTACCAAGCGACGGGGCAATGAAATCGAGCTTATCCAAGATGGATTGCTGGTTCAGGAACGGCAATAAGGAATAACTGGCGATGAAAATGGTCCCCGGTTTCCACCGCCAAAATCGAAACCTCGCTGCAAACCTTGAAAGAAAAATATACCATCGTCCTCGCGCCGCACAACACTCAGCAGGCGGCCCGCGTGGCTGACGTCGCGGCATTCTTCCTCAATGGCGAGCTGATCGAAGTCGCTCCCGGCAAAGATCTATTCACCATTCCCCGCGACAAACGCACCCAGGATTACATTCAGGGACGCTTCGGTTAAATCATCCCTTCTCTAAGAATCACACCTCCCCCGGCGTCATTCATTTTCAATCTTGAACTCAAATCGCTGGAGGAGGGATGTTTTTAACCTATAATTTGTTGTTCTGCAGACTTCATTTCTCCGGGAAGAGCAGCTTCTGCGCGTCAGCCAACTGGCTTTCCAGAATCTCCAGATCCGATAGAACCGTCGTCTTATTCCCAGTCAATTCTTTTTCCACCAGTGTAAACCGCTCCTGAATGGACTGCCCCAATTTCACATCTGTCTGGCTGATATTCGGCTGGATAATTTCCAGCGCTGATTTGGCTTCATCCAAAGCAATCCGCGCTTTGGCGGTATTTCCATCCACGGTATAAATATGCACATCCTGCACGTTGGTAATGACGTTCAACAACTGGATATGCGCGTTTGCTGATGCCAGGTCCAGACTGGCTTGCAGATTCTCATCCTTTAAACGGGCTGAATCTCCCTGATTCACCAGAAGTTCCGCTGACTTTTCGCGTGCCTGCGACAGATCAGTCTTCGTTTGAGCCAGTTCTTTCTGCAGGGGACGGTACAGGACCAGGTACGAAACCAGCACACCCAGCGCAAATAAACCGATGACCCATGCCAGGGTACGCAGCACGGCGCGGTTGAATCTGCCAATTTTTGTATTCGGTCCCAGCCACCAATTGAGAAAACGTTTAAACCAGCTTTTCTTCGGACCAGAGGTCAGGTCCGCCACGGATGCCTGTGGAGCTTCGGGCGTCTCGGGGGATGGGGGAATATTCACGGAGCCTTGATTGTCTTCCATCATAACCTCCTTGAAGGATTATGGTCGTGGGGTAGGCGTGCTGGAAGCACGCAGAATGGGTGTTGCTGTTGCGGAAGGAGTATGGGTAGTTGTTGAAGTAGAAGGGGTAGGCGTGGAGGAAAGCATCGGAGTAGGAGTCATGGTGCAGTCACCTGATGGACAGAGCCCGCTGGTAAATGATGCAGGGGCTGCATCAGCGGGTAAATCCATTAAAAGCAAATCCCAGACGACCTCCAATTGACCGGCCGCCATCACAGGATAAGCGGGCAGGTTACCCAACGCCAGGTCCAATTGCTGCACAGCGAATGCAGCCGTAGGCTGCTGCGTATCAGGGAGTGAAGATTTCAATTCCGCCAACTGGTCTCGAGCGGATTGAATATCAGACCGCGCCAAACCCAGGTTGTTCTCAAGCAGATACAGACGTCCGCGGGTGAAATACTGCATCACCTGCATCAGCTTCGCCTGGCGTGAGAGGGTGCTGATTTCTTCTGCCGTGAGCGCCTGTGATTTTTCCATCGTCTCGTTAAGGGTATTCACCTTGCTTTGCAGGGTATCCAATTGAGCAAGCAGTTTCTGCTGTTCTGTCAGGGTGCCCTCTGCCGCGGAAAGACGTTTTTCCAAGCCAGCCAATTGGGTGGCATCGGCTGCGTGCTGACCTTCCAGTGTGCCTAAGCGTTCCGCGCTCTGGGTTTCCTGTTCGCTCAAGCGGGATTCGAGATCTTCGATCTGGGTGGTATGCTGTGCCACCGGCTGCAGATACCGCGGATAAACATAGCGGAATCCAAGGTAAATTCCTCCGCCAATTAACGCTGCCACAGCCAGGATAATCAACAGACGCAGCAGTGCGGTCAGGAAAACTTTTAAACCTGCGACGAACCCACGTGATGTGGGAGTAGAAGATGGATCTGTCATGACACCTCGCTTTTTATTCCCCACAATTCGCGTCAAACCCAATCCTGACGCCCTGATTCCCTTTGGGGTTCAACCATCCTGGGTATAG
>CAYLPS010000189.1:0-3475 GCA_964385625.1 uncultured Anaerolineaceae bacterium
CGAGTGGATCATGTTGAGAAAGGTCTTATTCGCTTGAAGTGTGACACCAACGACTCTCGTTTCCGCGAGGGCGATTTGTTGGTGTTGCACCATGACAATCCTAAAGATCCCAATGCGCTGCACGTCGAGCTGCAGTATGATGGCGAAACCGAGCTGGAAGCCAGTTTGATCAAAGGAAACACTTACTTTCTAGCTATCGATCCTAACGGTTGGATCTTTGACCAAGATTGGTTTGATTCCAGTCCGTACTACCTGGATGCCTTGGATACAGTCGCCGATACTTTGCGCGGGCGATCGACCATCTTACCATTGCTGCAGGGATCGCTGGCATCTAAAATTGATTATGCTCGCTACGAACGCGCCGCTCAGGAAATGGCCGCTGCAGGGCTGAATGACAGCCAGGTAGAGGCCGTCGCTCAGGCTTACGCCGTCGATTTACTGCACCTGATCCAGGGTCCGCCGGGCACCGGGAAAACCTGGATACTCGCCTGCTTGGCGAAGTTATTGGTAGACGATGGTCTGCGTGTGCTGGTGACCGCCCTCACTCACCGCGCAATACACAATGCCCTCAATAAGATTCCGAATGTGGATGAAACTATTCCGGTATGCAAGATTGGGGGAAAACAACATACCTCTGACCTGGACGTACCCAATTTCGAAACCTTTGACCAGTCCCAATTTGGCGATTTGAACGGTGGTTACGTAATTGGCGCAACGCCTTTTGCAGTCCAAACTCAACGCCTGGCCAACGTTGAATTCGATGTCGTCCTTTTTGACGAAGCATCCCAGGTGACATTACCTCTGGCCATCATGGGCATGCTAGCCGGTGAAAAATACGTTTTCATTGGCGATGAAAATCAACTTCCGCCGGTTACCGCTTTATCGACACAGCAGGCTGCACAACCCTCGATCTTTGCCTACCTAGCCGGGCGCGGTAATGAAACCATGCTGAATATTACCTACCGCCTCAACGATATCCTCGCTGATTGGCCCAGTCGCACCTTTTATGGGAATGAGCTGAAACCTAGTCGCGAAGCAGCCGGTAGAAGGTTGCGGTTATCAAACCATGTTTCTCGTTGGGACACAATCCTTGATCCAGCAGCGCCAGCGATATTCCTCGACCTATGCCACCGAAACACAACTGTCCGCAGCCGACATGAAGCGGAAACCGTGGTTGAGCTCATCATAGCATTGCTAGATCATGAGGTACCGCCAGATGAAATCGGCGTGGTGGTTCCTTATCGAGCCCAAAGTCGATTGATTCGCAGCCTGCTGCGAAGAAACATTGTCGATGAAACCATTTGGACGCAAATCGCGGTTGATACGGTAGAGAGGATGCAAGGTCAGGAACGGGAGGTAGTGCTGGTCTCCTTTGCTACCGCCAGTCCGGCTTTTGCGGTACAGATGGCTGATTTTTTGTTCCAGCCGCAACGATTAAACGTGGCGGTAACCCGCCCACGTACCAAGCTGATCCTAGTGGGAAGCCACCATATGCTGGATGGAGCTCAATATGATCAGGATCATGGAGATATATTCGAGCTTCTGCGAGGACTTATTGATAACTGCATGCATATCACTTTACCGGAAGGATCACTGGCGTAGTTATGGCACATATTTTGCCGGAAACACTTCCCCAGACTGTCCCCCCCGAGGTACTTAAAACCTTCCGCTCCCTCAAAGCACTTCCTGACACATTTTATATCTGGCATCACTTGGCTCCATGGCAGTTGGACCCCCCAGATTTCCTGATAATCACCCATGATGGACGGACCTTACTGGTCAAAGTCAGCGGGGCTTTGTCTGATCAGGCTATCTCAGCTGCGCAACTGCTTTTGATCGATGACAATCGCCCTCCTTTGGGCGAAGCTGAAGCAATTGTATTGACTAAATTTCGAAAAAAGGTCCAACTGCCTGAAGGATTACCGCTTGAAACTCTGACAGTATTTCCAAATATCCCCCACAAACAGGTGCTCGAGAGTCGATTAGGACGGAAAGATGGCGAGCCGCAGTGGTCTGGGCGTGAACTATTACAAGGAGATTCGGGTCTCCAATGGGAAAGCTTCCTGCCAACTGCACCTATGGATCCAGCCTGGCTGGAGAAGATGCGCCAGTGTTTCACGCCAGAAGTGGTTGTACCCGCCGAAATGACCGTACGACCAACTCACCAGCGTCGGCTTGAAGCAGGCCTAACGGATTACTTACTCGATTACAATCAGGAAGCCGCTCTCAAAGCGGATCTGAGTGTCGAGCCAGAAGGACAATTACTAAGCAGCGATTTTCGCTTGAACATCATCAATGGGGTAGCCGGCAGTGGCAAGACATTGATCTTGCTCTTCCGACTGCGTTTACTTTATCACCTTTACCCTGGTAAGCGGTTCCTGGTGCTGACTCACAACCGTCCACTCAGCTTTGATATGCAGAGTCGTTTCAATCGTTTGGAGGGAAAACTACCTGAAGCGATTGAATGGCGGACCTTCAACGCTTGGTGCTATCATCTCTGGCCAAAAAATCTTGCCTGGGTTGAACCGCTTTCCAAACATAAACGGGAAAGGATCCTTCGAGCGGCCTGGCAGAACACATTGGCGGATAGCAAAATCACCGATCACATGCTTCTTAGTGAAATCGATTGGTTGAAGGATCAACTGCCGATGAGCCAGAATGAGTACCTTACCATTGACCGGCGGGGAAGGGGATTTGGGTTGAGCATTGAACAGCGACAAAAAATGTGGGCCGCGATTGAGAACTATCAGCAGATGTTGGATGAGCAAGGCGCTTTGGATTGGAGTGATGTTCCCCAATACCTTTGGCAATTTATTAAAGAGGAAAGTGTTGTGCTTCCGCAGTACGATTTCATCTTGGTTGATGAGGCCCAGTTCTTTGCACCGCTATGGGTCAATCTCATTCAGAAAGCACTCAATCCGCAAAATTCGCACTTATTCCTGGTGGCCGACCCAACCCAGGGTTTCTTGGGCCGTAAAGCTACCTGGAAAAGCCTGGGATTAGAAGCAAGGGGACGTTCTCACCAGCTACGGCGCAGCTACCGCACCACCCGCGAAATTATGCAGTTTGCCACATTGCTTTACCGGCTACGTATTACTGAAGAGACGGATGAGGATATTCTTGCGCCAGACCTATTCAACATGCCAGGGGGTGTCTTTCCCATGATTATCCAGCTGAGCAGCTCTCAGGATGAGGTTGCCCGGGTAGCAAATGAGGTGGCTGAATTTCTCCGCCAGGGTTGCCCACGCAACCACCTGTTGATCCTGCATGCCAACGGACAAGGAGTCGAAGATCTGATTCAGGTCATCAACCACCGCCAGGGAATGAACACAGCTATGGATCCCAAGGAAACCTACCCTGGCAATTATATTCGTGTCACGACTCTCAACGCCGGGGCAGGATTGGAAAGTCCAATTGTCTTTCTAGTTGGGCTGCGCCAGCTCTTCGAAGAAGAACAATCACTGCGTTTGTCCGA
>CAYLPS010000190.1:0-3449 GCA_964385625.1 uncultured Anaerolineaceae bacterium
CCCAGCTCATTATCCCATTTCTCATAAAGCTTAGACATGGCAGCATCGAAGCCTAGTCCCGCCTCCACGCAGATGGTCAGCAGGTCCAGACCGTCCGGCATTGCCTTGCGGACCTCTTTTTGACGCTTATCAATGCGACCCTGGAGCAGCAGGTCAGGCAGGTAGAAGCCTAAAATGGCAGCCGGCAGACCTAGCAAGATACCCTTGCCATCCATAAATGACCCTGGTTGAGCAACATGGTCCAGGATCAGGAAAATTCCACCAAAAGGGATGCCCACGAAACGCAAGGCGAAGAATACCGCTGGATCCACATTGCCAGGGTTACCGGCCAGTTCCAGCTTTTTCGACATGGAGGTGATCGCATTTTGAGGGGTGAAGCGCATCACAAATTCACCCAGCTTCTTGGCGATGGGAATAACGATGCGCTGGGAAAATGGCTGGGATAACTCGATCTCCTCCAGCGAGGCAGTTTCTCCACGAGCGGCATATTCCGCCAACCGGTCTTCGAGTGGATCGGAATCTTGAGGAGATTTAATCCCCACCACCACCAGGATGACTGCCCCGATGATGACCACCAGACCGATAATGATTATAGGTAATGTTGACATTTACCTGACTCCTGTATTGGAACGTTACACTTCAATCGAAGCTATCTTCTGCATCGTAAAGTAACCAATCATGATCAAAAATGCCCCAATGATTAGCGCCGGGATACCATACATGCGCGTTTCAGGATTAAAGAATCGCATCATGTATTGCCGATTAATGAAGTACATCAGGATGATCACTGCGATGGGCATGATCGATAATACTCGTCCAGACATCATCACCTGGGAGGTTAATACCCGTATCTCGCCTTTCACCCGCACTCTCTCCCTGATGGTATGCGAGATGGTGTCGAGAATTTCCGCCAGGTTACCGCCCACCTCACGCTGGACGTTAATGGCAGTCACCACCAGGTCAAGATCTTTGCTGGGGATTCTGCGGGTCAGGTTTTGCAGGGCAGTATCCATCGGGATGCCCAGCTGCATTTCCTGGACCACCCGGCGAAACTCATCAGATATCGGTGGGGGCAATTCACGGCTAACCGCTTCCATAGCTTGCATGGTGGAGTATCCAGCTCTCAAGCCATTGACCACCAGGCTGAGCATGTCTGCCAGCTGGTTATCGAATTTGATCAACCGTCTGCCCTGCTGCCTTTTCAAGTATAAGATCGGTGCGAAGAAGCCAGCCAATGCACCGATCAATAGGCCCGGGATACTCCCAAGGATACTCCCACCCTCTCCAGTAGCTGCCCCGGGCCCACCGGCCAGGAACCAACCCACGAGCGCACCCAGGACCATTAAGACCATCATTAACAGGATAAACTCCCCCACTTTCATTTTTACATCGGCGCGTGCCAGGACGCGCGTGAGCCTTTGCCCCCAGGTGTAGCGGGTGGCCTGTTTGCCGACCCATTCTCCAATGACGGCTTTTTTGGGGATGACCTCCTCCCCTTCTTCTTCGAGGTATTCCAGGCGTTCATCAACCAGAGACTTTTCTTCAGTGGCGGTGACAATTAATCCGATCACCAGCATAATCAAAGCGATCGCGCCACCGAGGATCAGAATTGTTGAAGGATTCATAATCAACCTCTAACTCATCCAGCAGCGTTTAATATCGCCGGCGCTCACCAATCCCAAAAATAGAAGGAGGTAAATGGATCCCTGAGGATTCGATTTTTTCCATGAATTTCGGCCGTAGGCCTGTCGGTCGCAGCCTGCCAATAATCTTTCCACCTTCAAAGCCTGACTGCTCAAATACGAAAATATCAGTCATGGTGATGACGTCACCTTCCATACCGGACACTTCCGTGATGTTCACCACCTTGCGGGTGCCATCTCGCAAGCGTTCTTCGTGACAGACCAGGTTGATGGCTGATGAAACCTGCTCCCTGATCGCCCGCACGGGCAATTCCATGCCTGCCATCAAGACCATAGTCTCCAGGCGGGCTAGGGTATCACGCGGGCTGTTGGAGTGGCATGTGGTCATCGAGCCATCATGGCCCGTATTCATGGCCTGCAGCATGTCAAGCGCTGCCTCATCACGAATCTCGCCCACGATAATACGGTCAGGGCGCATACGCAGGCAGTTGATCACCAGATTGCGGATGGTGACCTCGCCCCTGCCTTCAATGTTGGGAGGGCGGGATTCCAGGGTCACCACGTGCTCCTGGCGCAATTGCAACTCAGCGGCATTCTCCACCGTGATAATGCGCTCGTCCCCCAGGATGAATTGCGACAGGATATTGAGCAGGGTGGTTTTTCCTGAACCCGTGCCTCCGGAGATGATTAAATTGAGCCTCGATTCCACACAGGCTTTCAGGAATTGCAGCGCTTCAGGGGTGATGGTCCCAAATTCGATCAGCTGTTCGAGGGTGATGGGATTCTTGGCAAATTTCCGCACGGTCAATACCGGGCCGACCAGGGAGATGGGTGGGATGACTGCGTTGACGCGTGAACCGTCGGGTAGGCGGGCGTCCACATACGGGCTGGACTCATCGATACGCCGGCCCAGGGGCGCCACGATCCGGTCGATGATGCGCAACACATGGTCATCGCTTTCAAAGGCGACCGGTACACGCACGATCTTCCCTGCCCGTTCAACATAAATATTCTTGGAGCCATTGACCATGACCTCCGTGATCGTATCATCCTCGAGCAGTGGTTGGATCGGCCCATACCCCAGGATATCGGCGCTGATTTGCTCAAATAAACGCTGCCTCTCGGGGCGGGAAAGCACGATGTTCTCCTCTGCCAGGACCTGCTCAAACATATCCTGGATGGTACTGCGCACTTCATTTACATGTGTCATGTCCATCGCAGGGTCAAGCTCGGCCAGTAACCGATTCTGGATGCGCGTCTTTAGGTCTGAATATGTGTCCTTCTGCGCGCCAGCTCCGGGTGGGACGACTCGCCTGGCCTGGATGTTAACCAGGCTTGGTGGTGCTCCACTCCCGGGGAGCTGCCCCGCCTGGGTCGTGGTTGTTTTTCCTTGCTCAATTCGTTTAAGCAGTGACATATTGGAACCTCCACCTCACCATTATCATTTCACCTTCTACCATTACCTCTTAAAGAACTGATCAGCTCTGGCTGCTCTTCAAGCTCGGAAATCCTTTGCCTCACCACCTCGGTCAGGGAGAGGATCGAGCGTGATAGGGGGCGAGATTTATCCACCAGTAAGAAGGGTATCCCACGATTTACGGATACGATCACACGTTCCTCGAAAGGAATCACTGCCGCGATTTCCTGCTTCAGGTTCTCGCTGACCTTCTCCGGGGTGATGCCGATCCTTTTATCGAACTTGTTCATCACGAAGATGATGTGGTGGCGATCGAACCCCAGGGCATCGATTTCATCGAGAAACAACCTGGAATTTTTGATGGATGGGATATCCTGGGTGGTCAGTAA
>CAYLPS010000191.1:0-3366 GCA_964385625.1 uncultured Anaerolineaceae bacterium
ACATTTTTGAAAAGTGCTACAACTATACCTATGCCAGGCAATTCATGGCTTCTGGATATTATCCTTACTTTATCGCTATGCAGGGCAATGAAGGCAGTGAGGCGATTTTTCAGGGTCGGCGCCTGATCATGTGCGGGTCAAATAATTATCTGGGCCTGACCACCCATCCAAAAGTGCGTGAAGCTGCCATCGAGGCCATCAAGCAGTTTGGCACCAGCTGCACCGGTTCGCGCTTTCTCAATGGCACCCTCGAGCTGCATGAGCAATTAGAGCATGAGCTGGCTGCTTGGGTTGGTAAGCAGGCGGCCCTCGTTTTCTCCACTGGCATGCAGGTTAACCTGGGCACCATCAGCTCTTTGGTCGGTCGGAATGATGTGGTGATCCTGGACCGTGATGACCACGCCAGCATCGTGGATGGCGCCCGGCTAGGTTGGGGCAAGGTTAAGCGCTTCCAACATAATAACGTTGAAGACCTGGACCGTGTCTTATCAACCATTGATGATAATGTGGGCAGATTGGTCGTGGTGGATGGGCTGTTCAGTATGGAAGGGGATATTGCTCCGTTGCCCGATATCGCCAGGGTATGCAAGAAATATGGCGCCCGCTTGATGGTGGACGATGCCCACGCCCTGGGTGTTTTGGGCGGGGGCAGGGGAACCGCAGCCCATTTTGGTTTGGGTAGCGAGGTCGACCTGATTATGGGAACCTTCAGCAAGTCCTTGGCCTCCGTCGGGGGCTATATTGCCGGTGATGAGGATGTGATCCACTACATCAAGCATCACGCCCGCTCGCTGATCTTCAGTGCCAGCATCCCGGCTGCCAATGCTGCCACTGCGTTGGCTGCCCTGCATGTCATGCAGGAGGAACCGGAGCGGGTGAAGCGCGTCAACGATATTGGCGATTACATGCGCAAGAGCTACCATGAGCTCGGGTTCAACACTGGCAATTCAGTCAGTCCCATTATTCCGATATTTATCGGCGATGATTATCGCGCTGCCATGATCTGGAAATCGATGTTTGAAGCCGGCGTATATGTCAATATGGTTGTGTCTCCCGCTGTGCCAGAGGGTAAACAGCTGTTGCGTACCAGCTACATGGCGATCCACACCGATGAGCAGCTCAACCGGGTGTTAGACATCTTCTCCCAGGTTAGCAAACAGGTCGGTATTATTTAAGTCCTCTCAGGTCGTGTTGGCCGATATGGTGAAAGCCTGCCCCATATCGCCATCGCAGCATCCCCTTGTTTTGAGGAGAAGGCGTACCCCCTTTTCATCTGATGCAGCTAATCAGGCCGATTTCCTCCTTAAGCTTGGCGTCAGGTTTCCTTGATCCATTCATATAGCCAAAGTGGTATCCTTACCTGATAAATTCCATGATCGCCGGGGCGATAGCGGTCAAATCGGTGTCTGACCTGCAGGTACTTTTCAATCCATTCAGGAAATCATCCCTCGATTTTTGAGTCCCAACCAGCAATAGAGGCACGTCATTTCGCGTGTGGTGGCGTGTCCGCATGTCCTCCATATTTCCATGGTCAGAAGTCAAAATAATCAGGCCCTGCTCGTTATCCCATGCGCCCACCAGGCTGCCCAGGACGGTATCCAGTGCCTTAAGAATAGTGAGCGCTTCGTGGAGGTCCTGGTGGTGCCCGGCCACATCCGTTAGCCAGTACTCAAACAGCGCCAGGTCAGCCTGATCGGCCAATTCTCTCAGCTGTTTTCCGGCTTGCTCGAAACTCAAAATGGGTGTATCCGGGTATCCCAGGTGGTCGCGCCAGCCTTCCCCGCTGAAATCAACCGATAAAGCCTGCCCCCTGCATAAATCATCCTTCGTTTTTAGCTGGATTCCGGCCTGCCTGGCTGCCAGGGCAATCACCCCCGGCAGGCGGTACTCCCGGTCGATCGCTTCAAAATAACGTGGCGGGAATGCATTGAGCAGGCTGGCTGTTTTACCAAGTTGCCTGATTTGGCTGAAGATCGTTCCCTGCCTGATTAATTCTATAATTGGCTGGGTGGGCTTTGGACCTTCGTGTTCACCCAACCAGGCAGGCACATTCTTGCCCGTCAATAGGGCTGCCTGTCCGCTGGCAGATTGCGGGAGTCCATCGACCCCCATACTTGCATCCAACCTCAACAGGGACGCCTTGTCTGTATTTACAATTACCGGCTTCCCAGTGGTGTAGTAGCCATCCGCCAGTAATTTATGCCCATCCAGCAGGCCTTCCAGGTAAGGCATGCTTTCCTGGGCGAATGGATTGGCCTGGGGGTTGTCATCCCCAAGCCCCACCCCATCCAGGAAAAGAAACAGCACGCTTCGCCCCATTTTGATCGCTTCTTCCGGCCTATGCCTTCTTCCTGATCGTGAGCCACGCTGAGGGGCGAATACCGCGCTCCGTGCCGTCCTTCCGGTTCACGATCTGAAATTTTTGCTTGAACGATTCTAACTCATCCGCGGTGACTCCCGGTCCAGCCGTATCTGTTTCGGATTTTATAAATGTGTAAAGCAGGTAGGTGCCGTCTTCCGCCAGCAACTGGTCAATATTGGCGATATACCCCTGGTGGCTTCCCGCAGGCAGGCTGTGGAAGCAGCCCATATCAAGGATCAGGTCATATGTACCCGGGATGTCGCTAAACCGGGTCACATCCTCATGCACCAGTCTGGCCTCCACCTGATTTGCGCGTGCTTTCTGCCGGGCTGCCCGGATTGCCCGACCCGAGAAATCCACCCCGGTGACCTGCCAGCCGTGCTTGGCCAGGGTGATCACATTTGTGCCCGTCCCGCATCCCATATCCAGCGCCTTGCCCGGGTTGTGCGTTTCGATGAACTCCATGAGCTCGCCTGGTGAGATGCCCGCATCCCAGACCGGTTTCTGCAGATATGCCAGGTTAAAGAAGAGTCTCCTGAACATGCCACTTATTTTACCCTTGCGCTATCGAATGCTATGTTTGAATATCTAATAATCATATGAAAATTCGATCCCCATCCCGGATGAAACCCTCTAGTTAATTACCACTGTCTATTATCTTCTTGATGATTCTCTTATTGATGTTTTTACCTTCCCGCGATTTATCATCTGCTATGCCTTATTTACCGTGCCAATTGTGGGCTTTTACATTGGTTATGCATTGGACCCATAAGTTGGCAATCGCCGGTTTATTAATTGAGATATAGGCTTGTCAGCAGGAAGTAAGCCTGATCTTTTTATCGACCCTATAAAAAATGGTCTTTCCCGTCCATTCGCCAGGTTTTGATCCCTGCTCCCGTTTTGCTTAAATCTCGTCTGGTTATAAAAACTCTAATCTTAAAAAATTCATAATCCTTACCTTCGGACACAAGTTCGGACATTGCCAAAAATCAAAATAGCAAATG
>CAYLPS010000192.1:0-3189 GCA_964385625.1 uncultured Anaerolineaceae bacterium
TTTTTTGTTTTTATCTTTTCCAGACTGACTCTATTGCTTTTGAGTCAGCCTCTTTGATTCTAAGCAAACAGCTCGTTGACTTCCTTGACCAAGTCGGGAGACATGGGATTCTCCTTGGCACGCTTGCGGATGGTATTCTTCAATTCTTTGAGGTGCAAAGCCAGCACCGGGGCACCATCGACATCCAGCTCGGCATTATCACTGGTGAAGACCATGACAGGATGGGGATCGGGCAGGTCTGTTTCGGGTATATTTTTCTTAAGGTAGCGAACGATCGATGATACTTCAGCGGAGGCATCCAGCTCCGGCCTGCCAATGCCCTCACCTCCCATGATGCGCAGCCAGCGCTGCATCATTCCCCCGCCTTTCTGCCGGTAGCGCTTCTTCTCATAGGTAATCTTCCCGACCTGGTAATAGGGCATGAGCACCCACAGACCCGAAGGGCCGACTAAAAGGTGAGAGACCGGCGTGGTGAAGTGATAGATGGAGTACTGGTCGTTGAGACCTTTCAATCCCTGGTCGAGGAGCTCATCGGGGCGGGGTTTGCGCCCCCAGCGATTTCTGAAGAATATCCCAATCTGTGATAGGACGAATCCCAAAAACAGGCCAATCCAATACAGGTTGAAATAGCTCGGGTTGGTAAAGGAAAGGACCATTACCCCCACCAGGACGAGTAACCCGCCTGCGTTGGCAATCGAACCGATGCGTGCATTACGCTTGATCAATTTTTCATTGGTGATTATTTTCATCTGGTATATTTTCCCTGATCCTTTTTTCGGCGCTTAATCGAGGTACTTTTTTATGATCAAGCAAGCATTCTGCCCTCCAAGGCCAAATGAGTTTGAAAGGGCATAACGGACCTCCTGCTTGCGGGCATGATTGGGCACATAATCCAGGTCACATTCCGGATCAGGAGTGGTGTAATTGATGGTGGGATGAATGATGCCGCGGGTGATGGTGAGCACGCAGGCGATAGCCTCCAGGGTGCCCGAGGCTCCCATGGCGTGGCCGATCATCGACTTGCTGGAACTAATGGCTAATTTTTGGGCATGCTCCCCAAAGACAGCCTTGATAGCCCTGGTTTCGGTGGAATCATTCAAAGGGGTGGAAGTGCCGTGGGCGTTGATGTAATCAATGGTGGATGGAGCTATCCCGGCATCCTCGAGAGCCCAGCGCATGGCACGCGAGGTACCTTCAGCTCCGGGATCAGGCTGGGCGATATGAAAAGCGTCGGAGGTGGAGGATTGGCCGGCAATCTCGGCATAAATATGGGCGCTACGCTTCAAAGCATGCTCGAGGTTTTCCACTACCAGGGCACCTGCTCCTTCGGATAATATGAAGCCTTCACGGTCTGCATCAAACGGGCGGCTGGCAGCCTGCGGGTTGTCGTTGTAATTTACCGGAAGGGCGCGCATGGCACAGAAGCCAGCAACAGAAAAGTCTTTGATCAGGGCTTCGGTGCTCCCGCAAATCACCACATCCGCTTTTCCCTGATGGACCAGGTCGGCGGCTTCGCCGATGGTCTGCGTGCCGGTGGCGCAGGCGGTGGCAATGGTGCGGTTGGGGCCATGGCATTGGAACTGGCGGGCGATGAGGAAGGCAGCCAGATTGGGAATGGTAAAGGGCAGGGTGAAGGGGTTGACGCGGTTCAGCCCATGGGTACGCAGGGCGATAATGCCGTCATCCAGCTGGTCGATGCCACCCAGGGCTGTGCCATAAATGACCGCAACACGCTCCTTATCGGGCATGGTGCCAGGCAGGCCGGAATCACCGACCGCCTGCATGGCAGATGCCAGAGCGATCTGTGCTGAGCGGGGTAAGCGACGGGCTTCCTTGTGATCCATGTATTGCTCGGGAGTAAAATCGGGAATTTCACCCGCGATCTGGCAGGGGAAGCCGGAAGCATCGAATTGGGTTATTTTACGCACCCCTGATTTACCATTAATCAGCCCATTCCAATATAAATCTACCGATGAACCTAAAGGGGTGATTGCCCCGAGGCCGGTAATTACCGCGCGATTTTTTTTCATGCAATTTCCTTGAGAGATGAATTCTGCAAGCTCTCCTGGATGGCCGTACGGATCGATCCCAGCAAATTGGCATCAACCGAGGTGCGAGCGACTTTTATGGCACTAACCAGGGCATGAGCGTTGGAACGCCCGTGGCCGATAAACACCAGCCCGTTGACGCCCAACAAAGGAGCAGCCCCGTACTCATCCGGGTTGAGCATGTCCCGGATCTTGCTGAGGGAAGGTTTGGCCAGGCTGCCGCCAATCATGGAGACCAGGTTGGATTTCAGCTGCTGGCGGATGATGTCCATGATCAGCTTGGCCACAGCTTCGGTGGATTTAAGCAGGATGTTGCCGGTAAAGCCATCGGTGACGACCACGTCTGCTCCACCGGCGAAAAGCTCCTTGCCTTCCACATTCCCGATAAAGTTCAAGCCGCTATGCTCGAGGAGAGGATAAGTATCACGAACCAACTCATTGCCTTTGCCACCCTCTTCACCATTCGATAATATGGCGAGGCGGGGGTTATTGATCCCACGCGTCTTTTCGGCGTAGATGCAGCCCATGATGGCGAACTGGACCAGATGCTCAGGCTTACAATCCGGGTTGGCGCCGATATCCAGGACGATGCAGAAGCCATTTTTTACCGGGAAGGTGGCGGTGAGGGCGGGGCGCTCCACGCCGGGGATGGTCTCAAGGCGAAAATAAGCGGTGGTCATGGCACCACCGGTGTTTCCGGCGGTGACGAAGGCATCTGCTTCACCGGTTTTCACCAGATCGATGCCCACGGCCATCGAGGTTTTTGAATTGCGGCGCTTGGCTTTGAGTGCCAGGGCCATACCCTTGTCGGACATGGAGATGATCTCGGGGGCATCCACCAGGCGGATCAAGTCGATGGGTGCAGAGGCTCTCGAAAGGCGCGCCTTGAGATCTTCAGCCGGCCCGACCAGGATAATTTCCTCGCCAAACAAGCGGGCAACCTCGGCTGCTGCGGACAGCTCTGGTTCCGGGCAGGTATCACTCCCCATTGCATCCAAAACGATACGCATGGCAGGCTCCTTTTATGTGCTTTTAGTAGGCTTGCTTGACATTCACAGTTAGCCGATTATAATACCAATACCTTTTGCGCTGGTGCTGGAATTGGCAGACAGGCATGGTTGAGGGCCATGTGCCGCAAGGC
>CAYLPS010000193.1:0-3167 GCA_964385625.1 uncultured Anaerolineaceae bacterium
TGGGGGTGAGGGTGGGCTGCAGGATCACTTCGGCACCCGCCCACACCAGGCTGCGCGACACTTCGGGGAACCACATATCGTAGCAGATGCACAGCCCAAAGCGCCCCACCTCGGGGATGTCAAACACGCAAAACTGATTCCCGGGGGTCACCCCATCCTCATAAGGCAGCCAGGGGAACATCTTGCGGTATTTTTGCACAATCTCACCCTGTGGAGAAATCACCAGCGCGGTGTTATACAGCCTATCACCGTCCAGCTCGTACATCGACCCTGGCACCAGCCAGCGATTTAAATTCTTCGCCAGGGCGCATAACCGGTCAGACAGGCTTCCCGGCACACTTTGCGAGTTCTTAATCAGCCAGTCATGGTCGTCTGAGGTGACGAACTGGTCCAACCCTGGCACCACCAGCTCGTGGAACATGATCAGCTGTACCCAGGGGAAAAACCTGGTGAGATTGGTGGCAATCTCTCCCATTTTCTCAACGGTTGATTGAGGATCAAAGGGCACCACTTGCATTTGTACTGCGGCAATCCCAAACAATCTGCTCATAACATCACTCCTCGTTCACCAGATGGCAGGCGACCGAACGATTGTGACTGACCTGCCTCAATAACGGCTCTTTCTGCTTACAAATTTCCTGTACCAGCGGGCAGCGGGTATGGAAGCGACAACCTGATGGCGGGTTAATAGGGCTGGGGACGTTGCCTTCCAGCACCGTTAACTCTCGCACATGATCGACATCAGGCAGCGGGATGGCTCCAAATAGTGCCTGCGTGTAGGGGTGCAACGGCATTGTGAAAATCGCTTCGGAGGGTGCCTGCTCGACGATCTTGCCAAGGTACATCACGCCGATGTGATCGCTGATGTGTTGCACCACATTCAGGTCATGCGAGATGAACAGGTAAGTCAGTCCATGGCTCTTGCGCAGCTCATCCAGTAAATTAATGATCTGGGCCTGCACTGAAACGTCCAGTGCTGAGGTGGGCTCGTCTAATACCAGCAAGCGCGGGTTAAGTGCCATGGCGCGCGCCACCGCCACCCGCTGGCATTGACCGCCAGAAAGTTCGTGGGGAAAGCGGTCGAGGTGCTGCTTGCCCAGGCCTACCTGATCAAGCAAGCCCACCACGCGTTCTCTCAATTGGCTCCGTTCCACAGCGTGGTGGGTGGCCAATGGCTCAGCCACGACTTGCTCGATCTTCATGCGCGGGCTTAGCGAGGACAATGGGTTTTGGAAAACGATCTGCATTTGCTGGCGTATGCGGCGCATGGCCTCACCCTTCAACCGGCTAAGGTCCATCCCATCAAAGATCACCTGCCCAGCAGTGGGCAAAATCAGCCTAAGCAGAATGCGCCCCAAGGTGGTTTTACCACAGCCCGATTCACCCACCAGCCCGTACACTTCACCCGGCTGGATAGACAGGTCCACTTCATCCACTGCGTAGACGTAGCGGATATTTCCGGTGAGCCAGCCACCCGGCAGGCGGAAGTACTTCTTGAGTCGGCGCACTTCAACCAGGGCTGTCATGGTGAAGCCACCTCCGCTGAGCTGCCTTCGAGGACCCGGAAACAGGCGCTGCTATGCCCTTCGCCCACCGGGTATAAGGCCGGCACTTCACGGGTGCAGCGCTCAAACACAAGCGAGCAACGCGGCGCGAAAGGGCAGCCCGGAAGCATTCCCGGGTTTGACGGTACCACACCCGGGATGACTGCCATTTTCGTTCCCCGCCTGCTCGGGCGAGGCACGGCCTCCAGCAGCCCGCGCGTATATGGATGGCGGGGATTCTTGAACACCTGCTGGGTAGTGCCAAACTCTGCAACACGGCCGGCGTACAGGATCACCAGCCGGTCGCAGGTTTGTGCCACCACGCCCAGGTTGTGGGTGATCAGGATGGTAGAGATATCGAATTCTTTTTGCAGCTCACCCAGCAGCCTGAGGATCTGTGCCTGGATGGTTACATCCAGGGCAGTGGTGGGTTCATCGGCGATGAGCAGCCTGGGGTGGCAGGAGAGGGCCATAGCGATCATCACCCGCTGCTGCTGCCCGCCTGAAAGCTGGTGGGGGAAGCTGCCCAGGATGCGCTGCACGTCGGGCAGCCCAACCGCCTCGAGCATACCAGCGGCATGCTGTCTCGCCATGCTGGCGGAAAGATCGGTATGCCTGCGAATGACCCGGGTCATCTGGTTTGCCACGCTGAACACCGGGTTCAATGATGAGCTGGGATCCTGGAAGATCATGGCGATCTGGCTGCCACGCGCTTTTTCCATCTCTGAGCGGGAGAGCTTGAGCAAATCTGTGCCTTCCAGGATGATCTGGCCGGAGGTGATGGATGCCGAGCGCCCCAACAGGCGAAGGATGGATAACCCGGTGACGGTTTTTCCGCAGCCGGTCTCTCCAACCAGGCCCAGCACTTCACCCTTCTGAACCTCAAAGGAAATCCCATTCAACGCCTTCAGGTTACCACTGGAGGTCTTGAATTCCAGGAAAAGATCGCGCACTTCCAGCACGGTGCTCACCGGTATTGCCTCGGGTCGAAGATATCGCGCAAGGTATCGCCCACCAGGTTGAAGGCCAGCACCACCACGAAAATTGCCAGCCCTGGGAAGGTGGAAATCCACCATTGGTCGAGGATGTAAGAGCGTCCATCCGCTACCATCAGGCCCCAATCGGGGGAAGGCGGCTGGGTGCCGAGGCCAAGGAAAGCCAGCCCGCCCATGGCCAGGATCACCGTGCCCAGGTCAACCGTGGCCTGCACCATGATGGCGGAGATGGTATTGGGTAGGATATGGCGCAGGATGATGGTGATATCACGCACCCCGATGGCCTTGGCTGCTTCAACGAAGTAGCGCTGTTTGAGGCTGATGGTTACCCCGCGCACCAGGCGGGTGTACCACGGCCACCAGGAGACGATGAGGGCGATGGCGGCATTCTGAATGCCGCGGCCGAGTGCTGCGGCGATGGCCATGGCCAGCAGCAGCGAGGGGAATGCCAGGAACAGGTCGGTGATTCGCATGATCACCTCATCAAGCCAACCGCCCTTGTAGCCGGCGATAGCTCCCAGCGGGGCGCCGATGAGAACGGCGAACATCACTACCATTATGGGCACGATCAGGGCCGGTCGGGCACCCACGATCACCCGGCTGAGCATATCCCGGCCCAGCTTATCGC
>CAYLPS010000194.1:0-3151 GCA_964385625.1 uncultured Anaerolineaceae bacterium
CTGCACCCCCAATCGACTTTGAAATATTATCTCACATTAATGTTTGCACCCATATCCAATAATATTCATTTCGTCTGAAAGGGTTCAGCAGCTCTTTCCCTTGTTTCGAAGAAATTATATCATCCTAGATTCATAATTATACTGACATTTATGATAGGAGTATAAGGTAAATATGAGACATGTAAAGATGAAAAATGTTGTAAAATAGAGAGTAATTCATCCTCTTAATCCGGCACTCATTAAACGTATACCTGCCTGATTCGTTACCAGTTTTTGAAAGGAAGGGCGCATGTATTCTCTCGATAGTCACAAGGATATGGTCGAAGCCGTGTGGCGCCTGGCTTACATTGCTGAATTTCGCGAGGGCAACAACCTGGCTCACCTCGAGCGTATCCGCGGCTTCACCCAGGTGCTTGGGCGGGGGCTGGGGCTGAGCCAGAGCGAGGTGCAGCTCATTTCTGTCGCCTGCCAGCTGCATGACATCGGTAAAGTGGGTCTTCCCGAAGTGCTGCTGCTACAGCAAGGGCAGTACACCGATGCCGATATGCAGAAGATCAAACGACACACCACCATTGGCGCTGAAATCCTCAGCAATTCATGCTCGCCCCTGATACAGGCCGGTGAGTCCATCGCCCTCAACCACCACGAGCGCTGGGATGGATCTGGCTACCCCAACGGCATCGCCGGTGAGGATATCCCGCTCAGCGCCCGCCTGTGCGCCATCGCCGATGTCTTCGACGCCCTCACCACGCCGCGCCCCTATAAAAAAGAAATCTCTCCTGAAGATGCCTGGCGGCTGATCGCCGGGGCCAGTGGAACGCTGTTCGACCCCCAGCTGGTGCAGGTATTTACCGATGAGCTGCCCGCCCTGCTCAAGGTCAAAAAATCGGTCGAGAAGCACTGATTTTCTTCAGCGAATAAATGGGTTTATGGATAGGGGGTCAGGGTTTCTTCACCCGTTGCCCGGCTGGTCACCAGGTACCAGGCGTTGACATTATTGAACCGGTCGGCGGGATCTAGGACTGGGCCCACGCCCACTCCGTGCACCTCACTGCTCACTGCATAGGTATACACCGGGTAATACAGCGGCAGGGCGGGCAACTCCTGCGCCCAGCGCACCTGGAAATTCTTATACAGGCGCGTGCGCTCTGCCATATCGGTGGTGATGCGCGCCTGCTCTAAATACTCGCTCGCCTGGCGGTCATCCCACTTGGAGTAATTCTGACCGCTCGAAATTTGCGTCTGGTGCCAGAACGGGTAGGGGTCCGGGTCGGGGGAGCGCGAAAGGTTGAGGTCCACCAGGGCAGCCTGGTAGTTGCGGATATCCAGGTGCTCGGATAGCAGCTGGTCGAATGGCAGCGGGTTTAAAGTGACCTTGATGCCCAACAACGCCCAATCCTTGCGGATGGCATCTGCCAGGGCCACATGCTGGGGGTCGTCCGGGTAAATCAACTCGAATGAAAGTGCTGTGCCGTCTTCGTTGGTGCGCACGTCACCCCCATCTGCAGGCAGTGTAAAGCCCGCTTCACGCAACATGCCGATGGCTTGATCGGGGTTATAGGCATAATGCTCGATGCCCGTATAGTAAGCCCAGCTTCCCGGAAAGATCGGCCCATCCGCCAGGATGGCCTGTCCATCTTCCAGATTATCGATTATGCTCTGGCGGTTCAAGCCTTCCATCAGAGCGATGCGCACATTCACATCCTGGAAAAAGCTAACCTGCTCGTTATCCAGGTTCAGCAAGATCATGGTCATTTCTGGCAGGCGCGTGGTGTAAATGCTGAGGTCTTTTTCCTTCAACACCTCTGGCAGGATGTCAGCAGTCACGTCGCCAATGCCGCCGATTTCCCCTTCCTGGTAGGCGGCGTAAGCGGTACTCGCATCCGGGTAATAGCGCAGCGCAATCTGGTCGATGTATGCTTGTTGGCCGTAATAATTTTTAAAAATGGACAGCACCACCCCTGTAATTTGCCCATCTGAAGTGATCAGGTGATCAAAGCGGTATGGGCCGCTGCCCACCGGCTGCAGATTGAATGGATCATCGATCAACTCAGCCATGCTCAGGTCGCCTAGCAGGTGGGCAGGCAGCACGCCAAAGGTCAGGTAATCCAGGAAGGGTGCAAAGGGCTCCGGCAGTTTGAATTGCAGGGTTTTATCATCAAGGCGGCTGACCGCGATTTGTTTCCAAAAGTCACGGAGATCGGCTGGCAAGGGTGAATCGTCGTCGGTCATCATCTGGATGGTGAAAATCACATCGTCACTGCTGACGGGCTTTCCATCATGCCATACGGCTTCAGGGTTTAATGAGAAGTTATAAATCGTCCCATCACGGCTGATCCCCCATGATGTTGCCAGGTCCGCCTGTGGCAGCCCGTGATCATCCACGCGCAGCATGCCGCTGAACAACAGCCGATCTACTTCTCTGTCTGCCTGGTTATAATAATCCAGCACCGGATTCAAGCGCTTGAAGGTGCCGATCAGTCCTTCCGAGTAAATCCCCCCTTCAGCCGGCTTTACCACCGGCTCATCGATCGGCTGCAAGGCGGCAGGTTTTTGGCTGACCAGCAGAATGGCAATGGCAGCCAGTGCTATGATGGCAATCAGCAGCGGCAAGCGCAGTTTATTCATGGGAGTGAAATGATCACGGTTCGAAGCCCGTATAAAAATAATAAGCGCTTCGGAAGTGTTGCCAACCCCCTTTGGATGTGATGGTTGGCGTCGATCCTCGGCGCTCAGGCTGACGAGATTATGCTACTTTTACCGATACAATTGCCAGGACAAAGAAAATAACGCTCAGCACGATGGTCACGTAAAACAGGGTCTTTTCTACACCTCGCCGGGCAGTGAAAATGCCGCCCGTATCCGCACCGGTCAATCCACCCAGCCCCGCGCCCTTGCTTTGCATGATCACGCTCACAATCAGCGCAATGGATACGATGATCAATGATATATGTACAGTTGAAACCACAACTTACCTCCAAACCAATGAATTAACCGGCCAGGTGCCAACACCTTTTTTACGATGTTCCTAACGCCTAAGCTTGCGGATTATACCTTTGCTTGGGTGAATCGTCAAATCCAAAGTGAAGAACTGCTTTGCCTCGGATTAACCTGCATCCTTTCTATACAGCCCGCTGGATTTAGCATATAT
>CAYLPS010000195.1:0-2890 GCA_964385625.1 uncultured Anaerolineaceae bacterium
ATGATCCTATTGACATTTTGTGGTTGGCAATTCCTATCTACGCGGCGCTGTTCTCGACGATAGTGTTGATCATCGCCCTGCCGCGTTGGGCTAAGCTGGCGGGTCTCTATGGGCTGATCGTACCAGCGATACTGATTGCCACCATGCTTCTAGCCAAACGGGTTGATTTCCGCCAGCTAACAATAGCCCATGCTGAGCAGGTCAGCCAGGCGATCGAGGCTTATTATGCGCGTGAAGGTTACTACCCTCAAACGCTAAGCCAGTTATTTCCCAGAGAGGCACTTTCGATCCCCTCGCCGGTGATTATCAACGGGATAAGCTGGTGTTATGACAGCTCGGGTGAGCAGCTGGGGGGAAGCGGGGCATTTTATCGTCTGGGTTATGTGGACCGCAGGCATTGGAGCGATCCAAACCTTTTTGGGCATCTCTACCAGGCTGTCGGTAACATTGCTGACCTGCCGCCATTGTGTGCAGGAGAAATATCTGAGTACATGCTGGTGAACTATTGATGGATAAACACAGTCCGTTAGCCTGTGTGTTGTTCACAATGAATTCATTATATAAATGATATTCGCTAAAGAAATAGCATGCCGGGGAGTTGGTGATCAAAGCCACCAGAAGCGTATCTACCCACCTCACCGGGTGACCGGTTATTTGGACGATATTTTAGAGGGGCGTGGCATGTCATGCCCCGACAGATAATAGGGTGCGATGTATCGTAGCTCTGAGAAACCTAAATATATTCGAAGCGAGCGGTGAAGTGGCGCAGGAACTGGGGGGAGTAGATGAACTTGAAGCCACGAAGTTCATCCCTATGATCGGCAACCTGGGAAGCAATTCGCACCACGTAGTCCAGGTGGGATTGAGTGTAGACACGGCGGGGGATGGCCAGGCGCACCAGCTCGAGAGCGGGGTACTGCATGAGGCCGGAGTGCAGGTCGGGGTGGGCGAACATGACGCTACCAATCTCGCAGGCGCGGATGCCGCCCTGTCGGTAGAGCTCAATGGTCAGGGACTGCCCGGGGAATTCGCCTGGGGGGATGTGAGGTAGGAAAGCCCCGGCATCGATGTAGACGGCATGACCACCGGGCGGCTCGACGATGGGGATGCCGATGTCCTTGAGGCCAGCGGCCAGATAGGAAGTCTGCCCCAGCTGGTAGGACAGGTAATTCTCATCCAGGCCCTCGCGCAGGCCGGTGGCAATGGCGTCCAGGTCGCGCCCGGCCAGGCCACCATAGGTGGGAAAACCCTCGCGCATGATCAGCTCATTGCAGGCGCGCTGGTATAAGTCCTGGTCATTCATGCACAGGAAACCACCGATATTCACAATGGCATCCTTCTTGGCGCTCATTGTGCAGCCATCAGCAAGGGAGAATATCTCGCGGGCGATCTCGAGGACGGTTTTAGCAGCATAACCGGGCTCGCGCAGCTTGATGAAGTAGGCGTTTTCAGCAAACCGGCAGGCGTCGATGAAGAAGGGAATGCCAAACTCGCGGTAAACTTGTGACACCTGGCGCAAGTTCTCCATTGAAACGGGTTGCCCACCGCCGGCGTTGTTGGTGATGGTGATCATGCCGAAGGGAATATTCGCGGGAGTGGTGGAATGGATGAAAGCACGCAGCTTGTCAACATCCATATTCCCTTTGAAGGGCAGGATAGCGGAGGGATGTTGGGCAGCCTCGATGACCAGGTCCACCGGCTGCCCGCCGCGCACGCTGATGTTGGCAGCGGTGGTGTCAAAGTGCATATTGGAGGGAATGCTTTGGCCCGGTTTAACCAAGAGAGTGCACAAGATATTCTCGGCGGCACGACCCTGGTGAGTGGGGACGAAGTGGCGGAAGCCGAATATATCTTGGATGGCGTCCTGAAGGCGGAAGAAGGAGCGCGCCCCGGCATAGGATTCATCTCCTTGCAGCATGGCAGCCCACTGTTCCTGGCTCATGGCGCCAGTTCCAGAGTCAGTAAGCAGGTCGATGAAGATATCTTCAGCCTTTAGGTTGAATATGTTGTATCCGGCAGCTTGAAGGGCAGCCTCACGCTGTGACTGATCGATTAATCGAATGGGCTCAACCATCTTGATGCGGAAAGGCTCTGGTGGATAGACGGGCATAGTGACCTCCTGTTACCCTCAAGTTTAGCATGAAAAACAGTAGCCGCAAAAAGTGAAGAATTAGACATTAATTAATGTTGGCATCTGGTGCCAGGCAGGTATAATCGGGTCTTGATGTTAAAGCTATTAAGGCGCTGCATGGCGCTCAGCGTGGCGCTCATCTCGATCAGCCTGTTTTGCTGGGCAGCCTGGCCCAACCAGCAGGAGCGCTACAGCCAAAAGAGCAACTCGACCGATTTCCAGACCTTGAGTAAAGAGGTGAGTGGGAGGCTGGTTGAAATGGATGCCCGTCAGGTGACACTGGAGTGGCCGAGTGTTTTGCGCATAGGCGAAGAGAAGGAAATTGTCCTGAGCTTCGAACTGGCAGGAGCTGAGGATGCGATACCCACATTAAAAGCCGGGAGGGAGAGCGTTTACGACCAGTACAGCCTGATGGCGGAGGGAAGGGTCGAAGTGGCGGGGATCAGGCTATCACCGGCCGAGGTAATCCGCCAATCGATGCCGGAGGGGCAAGCGGTGAAATTCAGGTGGCAGATCAGCAGTGAAGCAGCCGGCAGCTACGATGGTGCGGTGTGGCTTTCACTGAGATTACTGGCGCTGGATGGCGGCCAGGTGATCCAGTTGCCCATTTTTATCAAGGGGGTGAGGATTCGGACGAGCAGCCTGTTGGGGATGAAGGTAGGCACGGTGTATGTGTTGGGAGGGGTTGGGGTGTTGCTGGTTGGGGGACTGTTGTTTGGTGACATGAAGCTGGTGGTGAGACGATGGGCAGTAAAGAAA
>CAYLPS010000196.1:0-2866 GCA_964385625.1 uncultured Anaerolineaceae bacterium
ATTATATTAAACTTTTGCCAATCATGCGACCCTTTTTTCAGGGGAGCCATATATGGAAAATAGATGAATATGATGGTTCTATTAAAAAAAACCCCCGCGCGTGTATTGCGGGAGGTGGGGCTCACTACATGCGGGTGGTTTTCCTCAATTAATTTTTCAGCGAGATGGCATCTGCCAGTGATTTACCATTGATGAAAATGTCAGCCTCGGTCACTGTCGGAAACTGCAGGACAGTTTGCTCGAGCTGGGCCTGGAGGCGAGGGTTATCGCATACGCCGCCCAAATTCAGCGAACCGCTCAGGTAAACCGTGCCTTTGCCACCTGAGATATTGACACTATCCACAGACAAATCAGCCTGGTACAAGGCATTATACAGTCCCGATTCACCGTAATACTGGCTCTTGATCGAAAGCAGCTCTTCCAGGGCGGCTTTCAACACCGCCTGGTTGGGCTGGATCTCCACTTGCACCGGCACGGCGCTGTCGCCGCAACCCACGGGTATCCCCGACTGGCCATCGTCCTCCAGGGCAATCAGGTAAACCAGGACGAACTGCGCTGCGGGTGTGCCGGCGGCAAGCACGCTGTGGGTCGGTTCCTGGTTTGCCTGCGCTGGCTGGTGGCTGCTGGTTGGGGAGGCAGGCGGGTTGCCTGTGGGGAAAAGAGCAGCACTGGTGGCGGCCTGCGGTTGGCGGGTGCTGGCATTGGATGGCTGGAGGCTGATCTCGGTGGCGCGGTTGCAGCCGGTGACGAAGACAAGCAGGAAAAGGATGGCAAAGATGCGGGTTTTCATGGAGCCTCCTGGTGAGAGTGCGATATGCTTCTATTTTAGTACGACGCTCCAAACAGGTAGCAACCTAAAGCGGCGGATGGCCCGGGCGGGCGAGTCCGAAAATCTACGAAGCTATGAACCGAATGAGCGCAGGAACGATCCTCCATATGTGTTTTAACGTAGACTTCGTTAAGGGCGATGATTCACACAATCTGCTTCGCATTTTAGCACTATATAAAGCAAATTAGAAGAAGCAAAGCTTGTGACTGGCCTTGCTTCTTCTTCAGATCGTTCCTGGATGCTGATGTAGCAGTGGGTTTAATGGGTGATGAGTTGTTTTTTCATGGCAGTGAATAAGCAGTGAGTTGGCCGCTTTGATCGGTGATATACAAGATTCCATTGGCCACGACCGGGCTTTCCCAGTGGAGCGGACCAATGCGGTCATCTGACCATAGAAGGGCGCCGGTTGTCGCTTTATAGGCTGCGATTGCGCCAGAACGGGCGATGAAAACCATGCTATTTACCACCAGCGGTGATGTACCGCCGGTGCTCGTCCATTTTACCGCCAGGCTTGGATCCCCGCCGGGACTGATGGTAAGCTGTAAACCAGTGGAGCCATGGGCATTGGCTATGAATACCCAGGTGCTCAGATCCACGGGATTCAGCCAAACTGCTGGCTGAGATACGATGAGGCCACCCGATGGCAAGGTCATGGTAAAAACTTCACCCCCGGTATGCCCCACACCGTTCTGCCCGCTAAGCTGGTCGAGGTTGATCAGCCTCAAGACGGAATCCTTGCCGCCCTGCACAGCCAGGCGAGGATATTTGCCCGTGGTGATGGGTAATATCGCCGGCGCAGTACTGCCCAGGTCAAGATCAGAAGCCTGTAGCTGTTGGAAGTTGGCCGGAGTATAGCTATCCAACGGATCTGCGCCTGATCCCGAGCCGTTAGGATTGAGACTGAACACCGTATCGCCCCACATGAAGCCAGACGGGTCAAAGGTGCCGTTTCCGGTGGTCATTAAGATACGGTCATGATAAGGGTCATACACCACACCCGGGCGGGCCCAGATGCCAGCCGTGGTTTCAGGGTAGCAATCCGGCCCGTTGGAAACTCGCGAGTCAATAAAATGGACCGCCTGGTTGCTGCATAACGCATTGAAGACCTTCTGCGATCCATCAGTGAGATCAATCGCCGTAATATGCCCCTGGTAGTCTCCCTGGTCACCCGGATAGCCGGCGTGGACAACATACAAGTAACTGGTGCCATCGACGGCCGTGGCGATGCCAAGCGCCGAGGAGCCTTTTTCATCGTAACGCTTAAGGGTAGTCAACTCCGGCCAACCGCCGGTGGTTATCTTCGTTCCATCCCTTACATCATACTTGTGCACGTACCCGTCCAAGCCGTAAGTGTAGACATATTGCCTGTTCGGGTCTATGGCGGGGGACGAGGTGGTATAGCAAGCTTCATTACGCGACTGGTTATTGTTGATCAGGCATCCGTCTGAACCATTCTGCTTAGACCAGATCAAGGCGCCCGTATGGGCATCCAGCGCGGCAATATAGCCATCTCGAGTGGTTACATAAACCAGGTCGCGAGTTCCACTGGCTGTGCTTACCCTCGAAAGATAAACTGGCGCGCCATCTGCGATGCCCAGAAGCTGCACCTGGAAAAGCAGCTGCAGATTGGCAATATTGTTCACCGTCAGGTAGCTCTCTAGGGTATTGTTTCCTGAATGCGAAGCATCGCCATTAAACTGAAGCCAGTCGTAGGCAGGGGAATTTTTACCCAGCAGGGGCAGATAGTTGATGTTTGCCTGGGCTGTAGCTGTTGACGCCAACCCGGCTGATGGCAAGCTGGCAGAAGAGGCTGAGATCAACACGACGGCAAGCAGCAGCTTAAAGAAGAAGAGAATTTTCTGTGTATGCTGAGGTTTCATTGATTTTCCTCCCTGCTGGTAATTATAACCATAGGATCAGAACGAAAATGATGAGTATTTCATGTAAAAATTCGGGTTATTTTGTATTTCAGAGATTAAGGAAACCCTCCCCGGAAGGGAGGAGAGGACTTCCAGGGAGGGTAAACCAACCAAACCG
>CAYLPS010000197.1:0-2855 GCA_964385625.1 uncultured Anaerolineaceae bacterium
GAAAAGTACTCTAATACCAGCTCTATCTCGTCCTTATTTCCGGCCCCAAACTCTCCGCCATCTGCTAGTGGTTCAGTTTTGTCCAGCACCTGACTCAATTCCCAGCGCAGAGCACTAAACCGGTAGGGCTCAACGATAGAGTTCAGGCGATCATCGAAATCCACCACCCACTCGCAACCGGCACCAAGCAAGCTGATTAACAGCATGCCCAATATATTAGTGATCAGCATCCATCTGTATAACCGGCTCAAACTTACCTCACCAGTCCTGCTTTCACCAAGTCAATTATCTCCGATATGACCGAGATCTTCGCCTTGTGATATCACAGCAACCTCTGCGTAGTATGCCTATACCCCCATGTTTGTTGTTATCGCCAAGATGGTGTATAATAATTCGTGTCGGGGCGTAGCGCAGCCTGGTAGCGCACAGCGATCGGGACGCTGGGGTCGGAGGTTCAAATCCTCTCGCCCCGACTGCAAGGATAGCTGACCACTGTTCAGCAGTGGTCAGCCGTTTCTTTTCTTCGCTCGCCCCCACAGCTCATCCAATCCTGACCGTTCCAGGTCTGTAAGTTGCTGCCCTCGCGCAGCACATTCGCGCTCCATATCGCGGCAGCGCTTCTCAAACCGTTCTGTCGCCTCCCGGAGTGCACACTCGGCATCAACGTGCAGCCAACTCGCTAAATTAACCAGCGAGAACAAGATATCACCCAGTTCCTTTTCCAGGGCCTCGCCTGCGGCAACCTCACGCAATTCTTTCCATTCCTCCTCGACCTTGGCCCATACGCTATCTACATCAGGCCAATCGAAGCCCACTCGCGCCGCCCGGCGCTGCAATGCTTGTGCGCGCGCAAGTGCAGGCATAGAATCTGGAACGCCAGCCAGGATGCCTGCTGCCTGCTCGTGATTCTTCTCCTCGCTTTTTATCCGCTCCCAGTTGATGACCACTTCTTGGGCATTGGAAACTCGGACTTCCCCGAAAACGTGGGGATGCCGCCCCTTCAACTTGGCTACAATGCGTGCAACCACGTCGGCCATCTTGAATTCCTCTTGCTCAATGGCGATCTGCGTATGCAAGAGAATCTGCAGCAAAAGGTCACCCAATTCTTCTTTCAAGGAGGACAGGTCTTCGCAGTCCAGAGCTTGTAGTACTTCATACGCCTCCTCCAGGAGAAATGGACGCAGAGAACGGTGCGTTTGTTCACGATCCCAGGGACAACCGCCAGGGGCACGCAAGTGAGCCACGACCTCCTGAAATGCTGCCAGCGAGCCAGGTTCTGGCAAGGGTGGTACGTATAACGAAGTCAGATGATCAATCTCTTCATGGCGATCCAATTGATAGAGCGGAATAACACTAAGCGATTCATCCTCTGTTGCTGCGGCTCTGACGAGTGTTATGGCATGGTCATCGGGATAGACCATCATCAGTACAAGTTTGACATCGGCAGCAAGGTCGCGGCTGTAGAGCTGGCTAACTAGCAAGGGCAAATCGGGATTGAATTCTGGATAGTGACGCATTGCCAGTATCGTGGCATCAGTCATCTGCAGACCATGCAGCGGATCGAGTTTCAGCCGGGTACAGACAGGCTCCACGAAACTAAGCCCTTCCACGATACGCACATCCAGGCCATTTTGCTCCGCCAGGCTCAAGATGCGTTGCACGGAGGTTTCCCCCACCAGAGGATGACCGGGCACAGCATAGATAACGCCTTCAGCACGGTGGCCCAACTCTACAATGCGCAAAGCGATCTCGGCATAGACCTCTTCAAATGTAGAGGCACGCTCATAAACCTCATCAAAGGAATGGACAGCAACTGATGACGGCAGAGCCTCCACCGTCGGGTGCCGTCGCGTGCGCAGGTAGACTTCGCTCGCCGCCTGCAAGATCTGCTGGGCCTCTACAGTAAGAAGGCCAGGGTTACCTGGCCCTAATCCCACGATCGTAATCCCTTTGGGCATTCGAAACCCCTCCAAAAGACAACTTGCATACATTATACTCCAAGGCCCAAGTGAGACAAAGGGGAGTTAGTGTCAGCCAAAACAGATCACTTTCACCCCTTCTCGCCCATAGAAATTTTACCCCAACTTGATGCCAACGGAAGGTAGCCTCTCAGAGTCCCCATCGCACACAAGCCTCTCATGTGCACCGGATCAAGATCAAGGATATCGGGTTTGCGGCGTCTTTCACGCAATATTTATGTAACCTTTGTGATACATTAATGTTATTATAATCCTCCCTCTGCTATAATAGGTTGGCTTAATAAACGATTTTGTAACTTAGCCATATGGTAAGGAATCTTGGGGCGTCATATTTATAGTTCTTATGGCGTTGCTCAAAGCGATGTTTGATTTTCTTGGGTTGTGCCGATCAGGGCTGATATTCGCAGCAATCTGACGCAGCCAACACTGATTTTAAGGTAAAAAGGGTAGGGTTAGCAATGATCGAGTTCAAAATGGCTGGCAGGTGGGCTTTGCTTGTCCTGCTGGTGATGGCCATGGTTTTCGCACTCAACGCAGGATTTCCCATTGCCAAGGCAGCCTCAGGTGGTATTTATTATGTTGCCACCAACGGGAATGATTCCAACCCCGGGACAGAACCCCAACCTTGGAGAACAATCCAGCATGCAGTCAGCAATGTGAGTCCTGGAGATACAATCTATGTGCGAGGCGGAACATACAACGAGGGTATAAATATTGGCCGCTCAGGACAAGAAGGAAATCCTATTACCCTGACACCCTATAACAAAGAGGAAGTCACCATCAATGGAGGTGGAAATCCTGCTATTTTTGATGGAAGGGGCACTCAATACTGGATCATTGACGGATTTCGCCTTGACAGCAACGCTTACCACACTA
>CAYLPS010000198.1:0-2826 GCA_964385625.1 uncultured Anaerolineaceae bacterium
CTCTCCCTAAAAGGGAGAGGGGGCACCCCACACCCCCTCCCGGCAGAAGGGAACGCCGGACTCGCTCCGCATTCTCTAATTCAAGGTAGGAATTGGGGGAGGAATAAAAAACAATGTTTTATCTTTCCAAGCTACATTATTTGTTAAATTCTGACCCCTTCTTTTCATAATCACTTGATAAAGCTACACTCTGATCAACGATACTCCAGCCCTTCTTCCAGCACCCGATTTACCAGCTTATTGATGCTGATACCCTGTTCGGCTGCTTTTTCATATAACAGCTCATGCAGTTCCGGGTTGATCCTGACTTCGAACTTCCCCGAGAAGGGTTTCTCAGGTTTTTCGTTGCGCTGCTTGCAGAATGCCAGGTAATCCTCAATGGAATCCTTGAATGACTGCTCCAGCTCTTCAACACAATCACCTTCAAAATTGACTACATCTTTTATTCCCAGTACCCTGCCATGAAAAACCTTCGCTTCCGCATCATAGTCAATCCGGGCATGATATCCCTGGTATTCCATTAATGATTTCATTTTATACCTGCATTTCTCAGAACCTTCTGACGTCTTCAAGCGTGCCCTTGGTCGTTATTCTTTCCGGATGAGGCCGGTGAAAAATTGCCTTCACTCCATTGAGAGCACAGCGTACCCTCGACCCTGATCCTGGAGTGATTTCTGTGCCGAATGCGTGCGATAAAGATTCAATGTCGATCCAGACAATATCTGAGCGGGTTGGCCTGGCAAAAATATCGTTGAGGACTTTTTCTTGTTTGCGATTCATATGATACTATAAATTAATACTAAAGGCAATGCCCTATATTACTCTCACCCCGACCTTCTCCTTGGAAGGGAGAGGTGAAACCAGTACCCCCTCCCGCCTCCCCCATTTTGTTTGTAAATGGGGGAGGAGAAAAAAGTTGGGGAACCCGGTCAAAGGACACCCGGATTCCCCAACCTACAACGAAACGTTTAACGTTCAACGTTGAACTTTTTTATATGTACAGATCCCGCCGCTCGTAGATGACGTACGCCAGCACCACGCACACGGCGATGATGCCTAACGAAAGCAGGGTGAAGCCGGGATACAGGTGACCGGTGTTCAGCAGCGAGAACGAATCAAAATACTTGAATGGGCTGAGCCACTTCATCCACTCCGGGTTTTTCTGCAAGCCGGAGATGACGGAGATGAAGTAGGTGCCCAGGATGATGCCCACGGCAATGGCGCCTGAGCGCCGGTATTGCTTGAGGGCACACCCCAGCAGCAAACCAACGGCGAGGAAGATCAGCTCAATAATGAATAAAGCCAGTATCTCAAGCCGCAGGAAGCTGTAAAAGGCCGCATCGGGGTTGAACTGCTGAACTGCCAGGTAGGATACGCCCCAGCTGACCAACGCCAGCAGGATGCAGTCCACGAATGCTGCCAGCACCTTGGCGGTGACCACCCGGCTGCGTGAAACCGGCAGCACGAGCGAGAATTCCACCGTCTTGTCGCACTCCTCCTTGCTGATCATATCGGATCCCCACATGGCAGCCGCGATAGCGCCCATCAGGGCGAAGTAGACGAACATGATGCCGTAGAAACCGGTGACGGTAGTGAGGTTGAAGCCCTTCATGCTGAAGGCATCCAGCATGGCGGTCGGGAAGGCATCCAGCATCTTGAGCATCTCGGGGTTGCCGTAATAGACGGTAAACTTGGCATTGCCAATAACGATGAACAGGGAGATGATGGCGCTCCAGATGATGAGCGACTTGATCTTGGCTTTGTGCTCGCGCAGGAAGATTTTCACAGGTCACCTCCTCAGGATACCGCCGGTATATCGCGCCGGATGTAGCGCCAGTAGCTGATGACCACCGCCAGGATGGTGACGCTCACATTGAGCAGCACCAGCGGTGTGTCGATGGCGCTGTTTTGGGCGATGTACATGGGGTTAAAATGCTTGAAGGGCGTGATGTACTCAAGCTTGACGTCTCCGAGCATGCCGCTGAAGGCGCTCAGCACGTACATGCCCAGCCCAAGCCCCAACCCGTATGGTGTGACGCTGCGCACGCGCTTGACAAGCAGCGAGATGAGCAGCCCGACCGCCAGGCAGAACAACTGGAAGATGAACAGGCTGCCCAGCAGGATGGCCAGCTTGCGGGTATCAACCGGTTGGGTGCCGCGAAAGGCCAGCTGGAAGATGATGCTGCCAGCCCATATGATGCCATTGGTGACCAGCAAGTTGCAGAGCACTCCCAACAGCTTGCTGTTGAGCACCTGCCAGCGGCTGACCGGCTTGGTGAGCAAGAAGTCGGCAGTCAGCTCGCTCTCCTCGATGGAAACCAAACCGAAGCCGTAATTGGAGGCCTGGATGGCCAGGCACAGCTGGACAAAGACAAGGATAAAGGCGAAATAGCCCACCATGTTAGCCAAATCCATATTGCTCAAGCTCTGGCAGCTCAACCTTTCTGGCATGCTCAACACCCTGGATCTGCGTGCGGAGCAGGCAGCCCAGGAGCAGCTGGCTCCCATGGAGTTCTTTGCCCTCTTGCTGGATGATGAGCTGGAACGACGCGAGCAAAACCGCCTGGCTTACCGCCTGTCCACTTCCGGCTGTAACCCCGCCAAGACCCTGACGCAGTTCGACTTTGCGGCTACTCCAGGAGTAAACCGTTCCTTCGTCGTCGACCTGGCTACCTGCGCTTTCATCCTGCGCCATGAAAATGTGCTGTTCTGCGGACCTACCGGGGTGGGCAAAACCCATCTAGCCAATGCCCTGGGTATTGAAGCCCTCAAACGAGACCTGCGGGTCATCTCCAAATCCACCTTCCGCCTGCTGGCAGATCTCAA
>CAYLPS010000199.1:0-2790 GCA_964385625.1 uncultured Anaerolineaceae bacterium
CCGGGGGAAAGTCCGTTGGATGGCGCTCGTCGTGAGTTCGAGGAGGAAACCGGCTTTTATCCACAGCATATCATCAAGCTCGGTTACTATAATCAATTCCCAGGTGTGTTGAGGGCCGCTACCAACCTGTTTTTCGCCTCCAACTTGCTGCCCACCAAACAGCATCTCGAGCCGGGCGAAATCCTGGAAACGGTACATATGCCCGTCGATGAGGTCGTCCGGATGATTATGTATGGTGAGATCATCGATGGCTCGCTTCAGCTCGGCGTGTTATTGGCCCTGCAAAAGGGGTTGCTTCCCCATTGATATCAAAGTGACAGATTTAAAATTAAATTTTCGTTATCACGAAGGGAAAAAACATGGAAATTAGATCATTGGGTAACACAGGCTTGAAGGTTTCAGAGTTGTGTTTGGGGACGATGCAATTCGGCTGGACCGCCGACGAACCGACCTCGCTTAAAGTTCTCAGCGCAGCATACGATGCGGGGATCAATTTTGTTGATACCGCCGATGTATATTCACGCTGGGCAGAAAATAACCCGGGGGGCGTAGCTGAATCAATAATTGGCAAGTGGATCAAGCAATCGAATATCCCGCGACACCAGCTGGTGCTGGCTACCAAGGTGCGTGGCAAGATGGGTCCTGGGCCGAACGATGAGGGTTTATCCCGCCTGCACATCCTGCGCGCAGTCGAAGCTTCCCTGCAGCGCTTGGGCACTGATTATATCGACCTTTACCAGGCACATTCCTATGATGAAAAGGTTCCCATTGAAGAGACGCTGCGTGCCCTGGACGACCTCGTCCATCAAGGCAAGGTACGTTATATCGGTTGCTCAAACTACCCGGCATGGCGCCTGGTGCAGGCATTGTGGGCATCCAGCTCCAGCAATTTGATCTCCTTTGTTTCCCTTCAGCCGCATTACAGCTTGGCTAACCGCCAAGAATTCGAGCGCGATTTGGCAGGGGTATGTCACACCTATGGCCTGGGAGTCATCCCCTATTCACCCCTGGCGGGTGGTTTCCTCACCGCCAAATATCATCGCCACCAGGCCGAACCCGCATCTGCCCGCCTTGGAGGTGTGAAGCGGCGCTATTTTAACGATAAGGGTTGGGCGATCCACGAGACAGCTGAAAAGTTGGCTTTATCATCGGGAAAATCGATCTCGCAGGTTGCCTTGGCCTGGCTGTTGGGTAACCCGTTGGTCACTAGCCCCATCATCGGCCCTCGCAGCCTGGAACAGCTTGAAGATAACCTTGGCGTGGTCGGGTTCCGCCTTTCCTCGGATGAGAAAAAGAGCCTGGATGAAATTAGCGCTTGGCAGGATTGAATCAATGATTTTTGTCCTCCCAGGCCATTGACGGAAATTACTTTACTGGTAGAATCAGCCGAGTTAAATTAATGGGTATAAAGCGGAGAAAAAAATGACACTTACCGAGCAAGCAAATACAGCAACCATCACCCTGACCCCCTTAGCAGCTTACGCAATTCGAGAGATTATGGCAAAGAGAAAACTGAGTGGCTATGCGCTACGTCTCTTCGTCTCAGGAGGTGGTTGCTCCGGGTATCAATATGGACTGTCACTGGACAATCGTAATCGCGCCGAAGATTTCGTCATCGAAACCAACGGGGTAAAAATGGTTGTAGACGAAGTCTCCATTAAATACCTGCAAGGTGCCACGGTGGATTATGTGCCCGGTGAGGCTGAAAATGGCTTCAGGATCATAAACCAGAATCCAATTTCAGGCTGTCATTGCAGTCAGGAGTCGGATGGCTGCCAGGGTGATACTTCAGGTGGCTGCTCGGGTTGTTGGTAATTCTTAACCTGAATTAAAAACCACAGGTCATGACGTTGCTAATTCATGACCTGTTTTTTTTATCGCCCTCGGATTACCGAGATCATTAACCCGAATACTCCTACCACCGCCATGCCGATGATGATAAACCCCATCGGTAAACCTCCCGAGGCACCGCTTTCAGGCGCTTGCGTGTAGGTTGGCATTTGTACCGCTGGCGGTTGGGTATAGGTGGGCAAGCGTGTTGGGCCGATTTCCACGATCAGCTGTGCTGCCAGGGTCGGGTCGATCGTCGGGGTCACCTGGGGCGTCACCGTGGGTGGCGGCTCAACGATGGAAAGGTTCCCACCTGAGACGCTCACCAGGTAAGAATATACCCAGGCAACTCCACCATTCACTGTAGGATATACGATCTTGATCCAATCGCCTCCCGGTGAGCGACCCAACGCCGGCACCTTTTCACCCTGTTGCAACACACCTACGATCGGATAATCCTGGCTTGGGCCCGATCGGACATTGATCTGCTCCTGGTCTTGGTTCACGGTAATCATTGGGCCTGGTGCTGTTCCGGTCACCGTGGGGATATCCACGGTCGGTTGCTGGGCAGAAACATATAGGTCATGAAATGGGCTACCCAGCCATAAGGCGCCTCCTATCAACAAGAAGAACACCCAAATTTTCACTCGAGAAAAGTGCATGATTGCTCCATACAAGGCTATAATACCTGATGAAATCTTAGGCTCACGTGCGTATGGCGATTATAATCGAATCTGGTTGATTGGCTCTTTACAGCCACAGACATTAATAGAGTCGATAGGCAATTCACAGCACCAGTCAGGAGCATCATCATGGAACAACGCATCTACCACGGAAATCTATCCACCACCGATATCAGTGAAGCTTTGATATCCCGCTTCAACCACGGTAACCTGCGCGCCCAGCAAATCGGCGATCCTGAGCGCCTCATCGTGCAAATTGGCACCCGGCCGGGTGCCA
>CAYLPS010000200.1:0-2775 GCA_964385625.1 uncultured Anaerolineaceae bacterium
ATAAATATTCAAATGGGAGATATTTCATCTCCTCTTCTATCCCATAATCGTGGAGGTACTCACGGAACCGTCGCTCCTTTCGAAGGCTGCCAAAATGTGCCCACGCCCGGCGCAATGCAGGATTACGGAAAACAGGTAAGAAATCCTCCGGTTGTTGGGGTTGACCTTCGACCAGAGAAAATTCTTCCAGGGCGGGTGCCCACTGCAGAGCGCTGAAATCCCTGAGAGCTTTCAGGTTGCAAAGGGTTATCCGTCTCAGCTTTTTCATCTCGCGCAGCGAAGGCAAGTTGGTGATTCTGGGCAGTGACCGAAGCATAAGGTTTTGCAAGCCTGTCAGATGAGCTATAAAATCAACATTGTTCAGCTCTCTCACTTGCACAAGCTGTAGATGTTTTATATTCTGCATCCCTTCGAGCGCTGAAAAATCCCCAATGCCCCCCAAAATAATGTTCAGCGACCACATGTCATGGAGCGGGCGCAGGTAATCCAGACCTGGGGTTGAGATCGAGCTAAGCCCCACCTCTTCCAGCATGCTGAGCTCAGAAAGCACCTCGATGCTCTTTTGATGACCTACCAGGAAAATATTCTTAAGCTTTTTGAACCTGGAGAGAGGTAATAGATCTGGCTTCCTGGACCTGGTTTCGTTTAGCAACAGTCTCGTGAGATTATCGGTTACTTTCCACAGGAAATTAAAATTATCCAGTTCATAAATACCAATCTCGAGGGTTTGCAGGTTAGGCATCTCGGCGATTGCCTCGACCTCTGAGGCATTCATAAGGAAATTCGCCGCGAAGTGTACCACGTGAGACATTTTGGTGGTAAAGCTCAGATTACACGGCGGGGAATCGGGGCCGTAGACCCGCAGTTGCACCTCCGGCCTTCTACTGAAGAACTCATCATTCAACAGCCTCCAGGTGGTTTGCTTAATTGGAGTGTGGCATTGCAAGACCTCGATTTTGGGAAAAGAAACCAAGGATTCGATATCGGAGGTGGAAATGGGCTCTGTAAAGTCTACCCGCTCTGCATCGAGCATAGAAAAGAATGGCATACTGACCTATCCTTCAGGTTTTACAAAGAGATCATATCCCCTGGTTGAGAATGGGCTGTGGCAGCTGGGGCATTCCGTCTCCGTTTCTAGCTCGAAGATGGCATTGCCAAGCTGAGGGTGTCCCTGCATCACCGCCAGCGACCCGAGCAGGATGCGGTCATCTGCGTCCTGCCAGTCAAGCTCAAGGCTTTCAAGGATCAGCCGCGGGGCATATCTTCTGTGTTCAGCGTCGATAGGTTACTCTCCAAACGCCAGTGTTCCGCTTGAATATCTTTACTGAGTTGAGTTTTGCTGGTTTGTTTGGTCACGTTGAATTATTCCTCCATCGATAGCCGCCTTATGAATAGGGCCCTTGCTTAGCGGGCAAAGGCATGGAACGGGTTGTCGTGTGTGAGCTGGTGAATGGTGGCTTCATCCACCCCACTGGCTCTCAGCCTGGGCAGAAACTGCTCCGCAAGGTACGTAAATGGCTTGGGTACGCCTCCACCTGGCAGGGCAGGGTCATACCAGCCGCGGTCGTGGCTGAGCAGCAGCTGAGAACTGAACCCCGCATCCAGCAGGCGCAGGATATTATTGATGATGGTTTCTTCACTCACCCATTCAGGATTGCCAATCGAGTCGTATTCGAGCCACGCGCCACGCTTCGCCATCTCTAGATGCAGATCAAAATCCGGTTCTGCCTGGGTATGGATCCAGATGAATCTGCTGGCATCACAGCCCATCGCTTCGATGATGTCCAGTTGCTGGAGTGCTATCCGGCCGCGGACGGTGTGGCTGCCAATCGCCGCATTGGTCTGGCCACCTGCCAGTGCCGCGGCGCTTAATATCTTGGCTTCGCAAGCAGTCAAACCATCATCCCCGGCGCTCAATTTGATCCATCCCGCCTGGACGCCGCTCTTTTCAATTTCGCCCAGCAATTCGCCTACCATCCAGTCGGTCAATTTTGCCTGGCTGGCTTCATGCGCCCAGGGTGGGATCCAGGGCTCACGGTAGATGCCGGTGGAGATCACCAGGGGAAATCGAGTGGTCTCTGAAACCGCCCTCTCGATGTCTGCCCGGCGCCCTACCCCCACGCTGCTACACTCCACGATGGCAGTCACTCCGGCTTGCCTGGCTTTATAGATTTCCGGCGCCATCAACTGGATGACATCTTCGGCATCGGCCTGGGCATAACCCGGAGCATCCCAGGTGCGCAGGTCCACGAAGATATGCTCGTGGGGCAAAATCATCCCCAATTCTGCTTCGCTTTTCGGGCCGAGAGTGGTGATGAGGGTTGGCATAAGGCAGGTATATTATATCAATGCAGGAGTCTTACACTTTCTACTTGTGTGATGAAGTAGTGGGGAAAACAGGCAGTATTCCCGTTAAAACGATGTCCCCTTCGGGTTTATTTGCGAAGGGGACAGTTAGCTTTGTCAGATAACGAAGTTTTGATGAGAAATAATAGGATAACTTTTCACTCCTAACCGTTCTGTCTTGGTCATTCACTGATCATGCAGGTTTTTTACACGGCTTTAGGCTGAACCGAGGGGGCCGGTTTGGCGAACATGAAGTATCCAAAGCCGATTGCCAGGAATCCATAGAGGACTACCACTGACCAACCCAAGAAGTTGAACACACCCGAAAGTGTGGCAATCGTTGTTATTACTGCTCCCAATGCATCGTAAATAAACAAGTATAGAATTATCGCTCGCCGGGCTTGTGATTCTCCCGCGTTCCTGGCGAAC
>CAYLPS010000201.1:0-2682 GCA_964385625.1 uncultured Anaerolineaceae bacterium
ATACAAACACCCTGAGATTGTCTATGGAACGGGAGCGCAATCGCCTGCGCCAACGACAACACCTACGCCTGCTTCAATGCCAACGCCGATCTCAACGCTGTTTCCAACAGTCATGCCAACGCCACCAGCAACTCTAATTTTCAGCGTTGCTCCGGGACAATCTTGGACTAATGCTGAAATTAAAGTATTGAACAATGATGCCGGGGCTGTGGCAAGCGCATTAGCGAGCGAGATGGGCTTGAATTCACCAGTGGCTGCATTTTACCAAATCTATGGTGGTCCTGTAACGGTGATACGCAAGAATCAAACATGCACAGAGGCTATCGGTCAATGGTATAGTGGTTCGTGTAGCGGTTGGGCTTACACTGCAAATGCGAATGAAATTTGGATATTTGCAAATGCTGCACCTGAAAACATCATCTCCCGTCCTCATCTACTGGCCCATGAACTCGGTCACGCTTTCGAGAACGCGCTTGCCAATCGCGATGGAAGTAAACTGGGTCGAGAGGCTCTTAGCGCGAGGCCCGATCTTCTCAACCGGCAGGGCTTTTACGGCCCACCCCTATTCTGGCAACTCAGCACCGATATGGGCTCGAGTGAAATCTTTGCCGATATGTTCTTGGGCTGGGCCTATAACAAATGGGAGGAAGAATCTCCTGGAGGTGACCTCACACCGTCAGGAGCTGCAAAAGCAGAGTTCATGCGAGAAATCATGTCGCAATGGTTATCGCAATGGTTGCCATAGCAATGTTACGGGGTATCGCCATGTATAAGCATTGCAAGGGAACAATTTTGGGGATCGCTTTCACGCTGCTTATTGTGGCCTGTACTTCCCCTATTGCAGCAAGTCCTGCCACCATCACCCCAATTGTTACAATGACGCCAGAAGTTATCGTTACTCCTACCCCTTTCCCAACAAAGACTGTACTTATTCAATATGGTATATTCGGAGGCGATGGTGGTTTAGAGACTGACTTTTATTTAGGGCGGGATATTCCCGTTTTTGTGCTCTATACAGATGGTCAACTGATCCGTTATCAGAACGATAAATCTGGGTTTGAAACTGCAAAGCTAACTTTACAAGAAATGTGCTATTTTCTTACGAGAATTGAAGCGACTGGATTTTTTGAAATCCAAAGTGATGGACTGGAAGGCGAAAATAGCCCGATTTACAAATTTGATACGCCTGTAAGTTTTGGTGATGGTTTCCCGCATATGATCGTTCAAATCAACGGTAATAAACCTGGATTTATGTATATAGAAATCCCGTACTATGATAATTTGATTAAAGAGGTTAAATCTACAATCCAATTGATTAAAACATATCGCCCACAGGAGGATACAACATATGTTCCCCGACACTTATTGTTGTGGATTGAAAAAGGTCGTGGATTGGCTCTAGAAAGCGATATCCCAAAAGAGTGGCCTACAGATTTGACACCTCTAGAGCAATTGTGGGAGAACCGAATACCTAATCCAAACTTGTACGAAACCTATCATACCCTGGTTGAAGGCAACACTGCAGAACAAATTTATAAGTATTTTGGAAATAAATTGCAAGGCGGATTATTTATAGAAAATGGCATCGAATATTATGTTATCGTGCGCCCGTTATTACCTCATGAGACACCTGACAATCTCTCACCTTTCCCGTGGAAAGCACAGAAATTTGATTTGCCGTTCCGGTGCAATAAATAATTTTCAGTGAAAGAGTCAATATGCTCGTAAAATCCGACCGCCATGAACCGGCGTGCTGCTCTGGTTCCCCTGCGAATGAGCCTCTCCCCAGGCTCGGGCGCGGCCATCTTCATTGACTGGTGGTGGTCGAAAAGTAAGTGATGGTAGAATGACGATATGACACAGAAAACGATTACCCATCGTTGTCGCGTGTGCGGAAGCGCCCATATTGTCAAGAACGGTACGAACCGTCTCAAGCAGCAGCAATATTATTGCAAAGATTGCGGTGCACGCCGGGTGCTTGAGCCAAAGCGACAGGCAAAAAAACGCAGCAGCCAGTCATCCTGAAGGCTTACCAAGAGCGCATGAGTCTGCGAGGCATTGCACGCACATTTGGTGTCCATCGTCACAGCGTCTCTCGCTGGATTGTGATCCATGCCCAGAACCTGCCCGAACTCACTCATCCTTTCTCCAAGTCATGGGGATCCTTTCATGTGGGGTGATACATGGGTATACCCATTGATACCCGATTTGGATAAACCCGCATGGCTTCGCATCTTCGTTTTTGGCCATGTTTACCGCGATGACAAGGCAACAGATAAAAAAGTTGGAGGCTTTGTAGATGTGATCTTAAAGCCATAGGTTGAGCCGCCATGCCCAAATCCCCCCTCACCACCCCCTCCTGGCAGGCCGCGGTGCGGCGTCACACAATTTTCTACTTGGTTGTAGCCGCACTACTCGCCAACTGTGCGCCCCTGCAAGCAGCGCCTGCTGAGGCAACAGCTTGCGCGCCCTTCGACACACCCACGCACACACTTATCTCAACACCTGTGCCTCCTGAGAGCCGGCTGTCTGCGGTCAAGATCATTGACGATCCCGGGTTGGTTGATTTCGGCTGGTTGCCCGGAGGCTCTCAGGCTTATTATGCCATTTCTGGTTCTGCCCCCAGGTGGCGTTGGTATCAATTCGATTTGGGGAGCCAAACTGTGACAGAAATCAGAGACC
>CAYLPS010000202.1:0-2643 GCA_964385625.1 uncultured Anaerolineaceae bacterium
GCGGCTTCCTCCACCCGCTAAAGCGGAGTGGTTTCCGCCGCGAAGACGGATGAAAGCCTGATTGATTTATAAATCCATGGAGAGAAGCAGGAATCATGAAATCTCGGAGAATATATCCGATATTTCATGATAAAATGAGACCGTGATCAACCGGCCTGTCTATCTTAAGTTATTGGAAACGGCTGTCGCTCGTTCGCCTGTCACGGCTTTACTCGGACCACGCCAGGCAGGAAAAACCACCCTGGCGCGCATGTTCACCGCAGGAAAACCGGCGATTTTTTTTGATCTTGAATCCATCCCTGATCAACGCCGGCTCCAAAACCCTGAGCTAGTGCTGGGAGGCGTTAATGGCCTGGTTATCATGGACGAAATCCAACGGATGCCGGAATTGTTTGGCACGCTGAGAGTTTTGGTGGATCGCCCTGGGCAAAAAGCGCGCTTTATCATCCTGGGCAGTGCCTCGCCGGAAATCATCCGTAATGCTTCAGAAACACTGGCGGGACGGATCGAATTTGTGGATCTTATTGGATTTGATTTGAGCGAGGTTGGTAGCTCAAATTGGGAGTCACTTTGGCTTCGAGGTGGCTTTCCACGTTCGTATCTGGCGGACAACGAAGCAGACAGCCAGGCATGGCGAGCAGGTTTCGTGCGTACATTCCTGGAACGCGATATTCCTCAACTCGGGATTCGGATTCCTGCTACGGCCATGCGACGTTTCTGGACAATGCTGGCCCACTATCACGCCCAAACCTGGAATGCTTCTGAATTAAGCCGAGCGATGGGGGTCTCAGATAAAACCGTGCGCAGTTATCTAGATATCCTCACTGGAGCCTTCATGGTCCGGCAACTCCAACCATGGTATGAAAACATCAACAAGCGCCAGGTAAGGGCACCGAAGGTATATATTCGCGATAGTGGTCTCCTGCACAGCCTGCTTAATATCCAGGACAAGCTTGCTTTGTTAGGCCATCCCAAGGTGGGTGCTTCCTGGGAGGGGTATGTGATCGAACAGGTCCTTCAGATCCTGCGTCCTTCAGAAGCATACTTCTGGGCAGTCCATAGCAGCGCCGAGCTTGACCTGCTTTTCTTCTATAATGGGAAACGCTACGGGATGGAGGTGAAGTTCAGTGAAGCCCCTGAGATCACCCATTCGATGCACACCGCGCTGCACGATCTGGAATTGTCTCATTTATGGGTAATCTATCCAGGAGTAGAAGTTTACCAGGTGGAAAAGAATATTTCAGTCCTGCCTTTACAGAAAGTCACGGAGCTGGTTCGTCTACTTTAGGTCACCTCCTTATATAGATATTATAGACAACAAGCGATTTTCGCTATCATCAATATTCCATCAAAATCGGGCGTGCTTAGGACGGGTAGGCTTTCATGGCTGTTGAACTGGTAATGGCGAATGAGGTAGTAGCCTGTGGAAAGTTTATCGCATCTGTTGAGAAAAGTTGGATCAATTAACGAAGAAACGCTCGATATTCTATAGTAGGCTTTTTCTGGATGCACCGTAATATTTTTATAAAGAGGATTAGCTCACAGGACGCATTTGCGGGATGAATATATGTCGTAATACCTGGTTGAGTAATTAGGCGTTAAAATATTCTCTACTTCCTTTGAAATCACAAAAGACGTATACTTCAAGCATGAAAATTGCGGTAGGTAGTCTTAATCCTGTGAAGTTAGCAGCAGTAGAACAAGCCTTCTCAATCGTTTGGCCGGATCTTGTGTGGGAGGTGATTGGCGCAGAAGTCGCATCTGGCGTGTCAGCTCAGCCGATGTCCGATAGAGAAAGCATCCGGGGGGCAATCAACCGGGCGAAAAAATCAATAAACGAAGTGAAAGCCGCTTATGGCGTTGGATTGGAGGGGGGATTGCAGAAGATCGGGAAGAGGTGGTTTGATTGCGGGTGGATTGCGGTAATTGATGAACAAGGGAATCTTGGGATAGCATCAACGGCGAGAATTGAGACACCCCCAAAAATCTTTGAGCTGGTTAATCGAGGGATTGAATTGGGAAGTGCGATTGATCTACTTTTAAATACCACCAATTCAAAACAAAATGAGGGTCATTTTGGGGTGATGACGAGGGGTCTCATAAAGCGCCAAGATGCATATCGCGAGGGCGTTGTGGTGGCGCTTGCCCGGTTTATCAGGCCAAAGGTATTTTGATTCTGGCTTCAATTGCGCATGTAGAAGCGTATTATTCTTCTTTTTGGAATAAAATCTAACCATATTGGTTGACCGTTGGTCAGATACCCATCGAATGGAGCATGCACTCGCACTTATGCAACTAAATGTTAGTGCATCCCGGGTTATCCACCTATCATGCCGAAGGGGCGCAGGCGGCTGTGCATCGCCTGGCGGTGATCATGTTCACCGATGCCCAGGTGTCGATGAAAGCAGTTAAAGAAATCATCATCAGGCGGTGGACCTGGTGGTGCAGGTGGGCTGGCAGGAGGGGAAGCGCCGGATCCTGGGGGTGTGGGAGACCGGTGAGGAATTGGCAGGGGAAAATGTGGCCTTCCGGAGGGTGTACCAGAGGGGAGAGGTAAAAATAAAAATGATTGAACGAAAAAGTCATAGAATAATTGGAATCGAAATTATTGTGGAATGTATTTAATTTTAATCTCAATTAATG
>CAYLPS010000203.1:0-2570 GCA_964385625.1 uncultured Anaerolineaceae bacterium
GTAGAGCAGCTGACTCTTAATCAGTTGGTTGAGGGTTCGAGTCCCCCGTGGGTCACCTAGATGTGGGGGTTCGCACCGTGATGCCCCGCATATATGGGGGATAAACCTGCCCAAGTGGTAGATTTATTTTTTAATGGTGCAGTTGTGGTGCAGTTGTTTTCAGGCAGTGGGGGAGGTTCGATCTGCTGGCGTGCTGCTGGGGAGCTCAACTGGAATTGAGGTGATCAGCTCATCCATGAGCCTGGCAGCTTCATCCTGGCCTTCCGGCATAAGGTGCCCGTAGATATCGAGGGTGGTGCTGGGTTTGGCGTGCCCCAGGCGCTTGGAAACCACGATGGCGGGGATATTGCGGTTCAGCATTAGTGATGCAGCGGTGTGACGCAAGTCATGGAAGCGGATCTTTGGCAGCCCAGCCCCTTGAAGCACATTGAGAAAATCCTTACGCAGGTTACTGGGGTCACCCGGCGTGCCGATTGAAGACGGGAAGATCAGGTCATGCTCCTGCCAGCGCTCGCCTGCTAGGGCTTTCTGCCATTGCTGGCTGGTACGGTGCTCACGCAGCTTTTGCAAGGTGTTCTCACCCAGCTTGACCAGGCGCTTTCCCGAGCGGGTTTTAGGCTCTTCGAACCACCAACCCTTACCCGCTACTCTTTGAGATTGGCGCTGGACATAGAGTAATCCATCGCTCCAATGAAGATCGGACCATTGAAGGCCAAATAACTCGCCTTCTCGCATTCCGGTGGTGATCGCCAGGTAATACAGCGCCTCGTACGGGCTACCCCTGGCTGCAACCAGGAAAACTGGCACCTGGGTTTCATCCAGAAACTTCATTTCGGGGTGCTTGTACTTGGGGAGCGCCGCGCCATGTGCCGGGTTCTTTACGATCAGGTCATACCTGACGGCCTTGTTGAGCGCCCGATGCAGGATGGAATGAATGATGCGAACAGTACGAATTCCTACCCCATCCTGAAGCAGCTCAGCGTAAAATTGCTCGATCCTGGCCAGGTTGAGGTTTTTTAGAGCTATTGAGCCAATGCGGGGAGTGATGTGCTTATGGATGACGCGCTCATACTGGTCGGCGGTTTTCTGCCGCAAGGCTAACCGGCTGGTCAGGATCCACTCTTGCAGATATTGGCCCAGTCGATTTCTCCCGCCCAGGTAATCATATCCCTGGTCCAGCTGGGTTTGCATTTTACGCAGCCATTCTTGAGCTTCAATCTTCGTGCTGCAGTCATGGCTGATCCTGCGATCTCCCTGAGAAATTTGAGCTCTCCAATGCCCATTCGGACGCCGGGAGAGGGAACCTTCCTGTTTGCCTCTTATCGTTTTTGCCATTCCTTGTTCCTTTCTTTTATCAGGTCAAGGAAAGGCAATCCTGCAAGCCCTGTCCGTTCGGTTGTTAAAGTGCGGAAATGCATACACATTTTAGCACTCTCCGGAATCTGTGGACAGGATAGATTGGTGAAAGACATGATTCACTAATGAGCAGAAGATTTTACTGGTCCATCTGCCGGTGGATGTTCTTTTCTATGTATTCAACCAGGTCTTGCGGGCGGACGCGGATCGAGCGTCCCAGCCTGACGGTGGGGATGTGGCCGGTTTGCATAAGCAGGTAGGCAAAGCTGCGGCTGACGTTAAGCAGCCTGGCAACCTCGTTGCCTTTGAGGAGTTTTTCGATCTTAGGTGTATCAAAGTGATGATTTAACATAGTTTCCATTGTTATGGGCCTCCGAAGTGTGAATTTCCTTATAAAAAAAACCACACGAAATTGAAGTCGAAAATGCTACTCTCGTGTGGTTGGATCAACTGACGTACAATCCGGCGATGATAATCGCACGGCATTATTCTTTTCTATAGATAATACCAAGCAAATAGAATTTGTCAATCAATTAAGGGAGAAACGGTACCTATGTCTTATTAACTACGGGACTTAGGTCCTGTTCATGGATGTGTCCGCTATGTTTACAGACAATATATAATAGTTATAATTAGGTAACAGACATCAAATCCCAAGGAAGGCAACATGGCAATACGTGTCGCTATAGTCGAAGATCATCCACTCATGGTGAAAGCCATTGTTGATGTGCTCTCCAATCAAGAAGATATCAAGGTTGTTGGTACTTCTAACCATGGCTTTGAGTTGCCCAAGCTTGTTCGAGAGACGTCGCCTGATGTCGTTATTCTCGACTTAGGTATGACTGGCGAAAATTTCGAGCCGATATCAGCAGTACAGACTTTGCTTCATGAACATCCCGAGCTACGGATATTAATCCTTACTGGCTATGATGATGAGATTTATGTCAGGCAACTCGTAGAGGCTGGGGCTTATGGCTATGTGCTAAAGAGTGATGATCTTTCTATGGAGTTGCCTAATGGTGTAAGGCGAGTATTCGATGGAAAGAGGTTTTACTCAACTGCTGTTGTTGATAAAATATTTGCGGAGCAAAAACCTGAAGAGATAGTATTAAGTGAACAGGAGCTGGTCGTACTCAGGCTGGCTGCTAAAGGACACTCGAATACAAGCATCGCTCAATCTATGAATGTCTCTGAAAGACGTGTGCGTAACCTAC
>CAYLPS010000204.1:0-2463 GCA_964385625.1 uncultured Anaerolineaceae bacterium
GTTGTAACAATGATTCCCGCGTCAGCTGCCTTCTTCATCACCGGCTCCAGCGCATTGGGATCAGAGGGAGCAATGGCGATGCCAGTCACACCCTGAGCAATGTAGGTCTCCATCGTGTCTATTTGGGCGGCTACATCCTCTTGTTGGGGCACGAAGAAGATAGCCTGGTTGGCATTCAAGCCCAAATCTTTAGCAGCCGCGATGACGCCCTTCTCCACATTGCTCCAGTAGGGATGTACTGACTTACCAATTACGACCGCCGTAAACTCCTTGGAAGTTTCTGGAGGTGGTGCGGATGTTTCGGGCGCTGTCGTTTCAGGTGTTGTCACTTCAGGTGCTGTTGTTGCAGGGGCACAAGAAACAAGCAGAACTGCAATCAACATTATATAAATAACGTTCTTCAGGGTCTTCATTTCATTCTCCTATTATTCTGGCTACATTTGTTGATATTACTATTTGTGGCCTATAATCTAGATATTTTTTTCGCACACCTCCAGTCTTTTTTCGGTCAATTACTCAGAGAAATCGTCTCTAGCTCCAATGATATACGATACGATTCGTTCACGGAACTCTCGAATATCTCCACTTTTAGGGCAATCTGCTACCTTACGGCCATGACGTAGTACGATAACCCTGTCACTCACTTCGTAAATATCCTCCAAGCGATGGCTAATCATGATGATGGAACTGCCAAGGCTTTTAAGTCCGCTAATCAGATCTAGCACCTTACCAATAGCAGCTACGCTCAAGGCAGCAGTTGGCTCATCCATGATGATAACTTTGGCATCGAAAGCTGTTGCCCTACCAATGGCCACTGCTTGGCGTTGACCGCCAGATAATTTCTCTACTTTCAAGCGCACGCTGTTGATTTCAATTTTAAGTCGATCCAAAAGGTTTCGCGCTTGTGCTTCCATGGATTTCTTGTCCATTATTCCAATAGGACCGAGTTTCCACTTCACAATCTCGCGTCCCAAGAACACATTCGCAGATACATCCAGATTATTCGCCAAAGCATAGTCCTGGTAAACCATCTCAATACCCAATCGGCGAGAATCTTCGGGATTAGTTATGTGAGCTTTGCGTGAATTGATGAAGATATCTCCAGCATCCGGAATATAAGCACCGCTAAGGATCTTCATCAGGGTAGATTTACCTGCCGCATTGTCTCCAACAAGTCCTAATACTTCGCCGTGATTTAAAGTCATGGTTACTTCTCGAAGAGCTTGTACGGCTCCAAAACTCTTGCGGATATTTACCATCTCAACAATTGGCGCAGCTGTCATGACTTTGCTCCCAGTCTATTTACCGCGATACTTTCGCAAAGTATCGTAGATGACCGCTACCACAAGCACAATACCAAGTATTACATTTTGCAAATAAGATGATATATTGAGAAGCACCATCCCATTGATCATCACGCCCATAATTGCAGCCCCTAAGATAACACCCGGGACAGAGCCCTCACCTCCGAAAAGACTAGTGCCTCCGATGACTGCAGCAGCAATCGCCCATAACTCGTACGCGGTACCTACGGTTGGGGTACCCTGTCCCAAACGAGAGGCCAACATGATCCCAACGAAGCAGGCTAAAATACTGCTTGTAACATAGCTAAATATGCGTATGCGATTAACATGAACTCCTGATACCCGTGCTGCTTCGATGTTACCCCCAATCGCGTAGATGTGACGACCTAATGTTGTTGAATTCAACATGATGGAACTGATAATGGCTAAAATCACCAAGATGATAAACATGATTGGAATTTGATAGATCTCACCCTGGCCAAGGCTTAGGAATGGAAAATTTGTTTCAAAGACGATCGGGTAGCCTCTGGTTATGTATGCCGCCAGACCCCTCGCCATGAGCCAGGTGCCTAGGGTGATGATAAAAGGTGGAATATTCAGTTTTGTGACACTGAAACCATGCCATAATCCTACAAGCCCCGATAGGATGATTACAATAACGATGGAAATCGGAATGCCTAATGGTGGGATAGAACCTACCCCTTTAACCATCAATATCGCTGTGATAACGCCCGTAAGGGCTGTCATCGATCCCACAGAGAGGTCTATACCACCGGTAATAATGACAAACAATTCCCCGATGGCCAATAGCCCAAAGGTGGTCACGAAACGCATGATGACAGCAAGGTTGGCAGGTTTTAGAAAGGCGTTTGGACTTTGCCAATAAAAAAATACACAAAGGATTAAGAATGCAATGGTCACATTTATTTCACGAAACCTTAGTATCTTGCTCAATTGCTCGATCCAAAAGATTGAGATTTTTCTCGTATTTTTGGGGGTGGTTTCGAGAATCTTCATCTAGCAAGCCGCCTCAGGGAAAAATATCGTCATGTCGATCTATGCTGGTGAATTGAGTTTATTCTCCAGGTAGAAAATAATGGTTTATTTATTTTCTAGCCACCATACACTTTGGTGTTTCATCTGTAAACACAAAGGTAAA
>CAYLPS010000205.1:0-2421 GCA_964385625.1 uncultured Anaerolineaceae bacterium
AATCAAGATCGGGGGAGGGGAAAAGGGAGCCTGCTTTCTGCTACTTACCCGCCAGTCGCTTGCGGGCCAGATAGAGCGCCACCAGCAGGATCAGCGCCAGCGCAGCCACCGGCAACAGGACCTCCAGCTGGGTTCCCGCAAGCGCACCCCCGGGGTCTTTGGCCAGGGTAGCCGTTGCAGTGGATGAAGGGGGCTTCGGCGAAGCCGAGGGCTGCACAGTGGGGGTGAGCGATGGCAGCGTCGTGAGCGTGACGGTGGGGGCTGGTTGGGTGGCCGTGGCTTGCGCCTGGATGGCTGCGGCGGTGCTGGTGACATCTACCTGCGCCGTGGCGGTGACATAGTAATCATACATGCTCAGGGCATTCCCCACCCAGTAGCTGCTGAGCGTGTCTCCATATATCACGCCCGGATGCTGGGTCTCTAAATCCTCGGCGAGCTTCCACTGGTCATTGACGTATTGCAGCACCTCGGGAGGTGCGTTCACTGCCTGCATGTATGGTGCCAGGGTCAGCAGCCCCAGCCCGGCGTGAGGCCCGGGATCATCGGGCAACAGGCCGGCGGCTTTCTGGTAGGCTTGCAGGCCGGGGGCCAGGTATGCAGCGCTAAAAATCAACGGTTGCCCATAATCAGAGACGGACATGATGCGGTAGGTATCTGCCAGCCGGAGCCAGGCAAGCCCATCCTGCGGGCTGGCCTGTACGGCAGACTGGCCATCCTGCATCTGCTGGTAAAGCGCCGGGTTCACCAACCAGGCAGAAAAATCGTCCTGGGCGGTGGGCTCGAAATCGGTCCATATCCAGCGCGCCTGGTTATCTTCAAAGATTGCACCACCTGGAACCACGGCATCCACGCCGGGCATGGAATAAGGCACGCTGAAGTGATCGGGCAGCACGCGGGCGATCGTATCCTGTGAGGCCGGGTAGGGCAGGTTGACCACCAGCTCAGCCCGTCCGATGGAGCCATCCCAGCCGGCACCGCTCTGGAACACGTAATACAGGGCCAGCTCGGTGCTCTTTACCGACAGGGTGAGCGGCAGTAGGTAGCTCACCTGGATCTGCGTGTCGGCTGCGGCGGGGAAGGTGACGGGAAAGCTGGCCCATGGCAGGGCAGGCCGGTCGGCACCCCTGGGGTTGGGCAGCTCGCTGGTGGTGACGTGGAGGGCGTCGCCATTCACCGATACCTGGAAGCTGGCAATGCTGGGGACGATCTCATCGGGGTTCAGCTCCCAGCTGATGCTCTGCAAGGTGGATGCCAGGGGGAACCAGGTGTCGAGGCTCACATCACGGGTGGTGGGGTTGTGCATGGTGAAGCTGGCATTCACTTCGGCGATGTACGCGTACAGGACAGCCTGGAAAGACATTCCATAGGCATCAGGGTTGAGCTGGATAATGTCGTTATCAGCGGCGGTGGCTGCGCGTACCGTCATCGTGACCCGCTCGGAGGCCATCTGGATAGGGGTTTGCCCCTCCGGCTGGATGTTGCTGCCCCCGGGGAGGATGGGGCGCGGCCCCACATCGGCACTGGCTGGCATGGGCAACGTTATTGTGAACAGGAGCGCGGCGAGGATCAGCAGGGTGAGAAGAAAAAGGAATTTCCGGGGATGGGAGACCATGAATTCACCTCCAAGTGAAGATTTCTCTCCAGGCATGATGTTGTATAAAAATGCGAAATAATAACCGCTGGGTTTACCCACGTTTATTATAGGCGATGATCAGGATGTTGTTGTATAGACGAGAATAGGGCAGAGGAAGTTCCCAGAAGAGGCAGGGGTGCGTTGCTGACGGCGAGGCGCAGGGCTCACATGTCGAAGCTGCAGCCCAGTTTTTGAAGGTTGCTCTCAAGCTGGGGGCTGCCCCACGGCGCGTTGGGGATGTGGATCACCCAATCGGCAGTGGAAGCGCTGCTGTGCAGTGCAACGTACACCAGCTGCTGCTGGCTGTCGCCTTTGAGCAGCACGCACCACAGCTCAGCTGGCGGGTACGAAATGACCTGCAAGCCAGCTGAAAATTCAGGACCTGAAGCCTGCCCAGCCTGGAAGGCAAGGCTGTCGCTGTAGGATTGTGCGCTCATCTGGGGTGTGAAGCTGGCAGGGTTGGATGAGGGAACCGCTGAAGACAGGTGGTAGGATGGCTGCTGGGTGTCGCGCAGGAAAGCCAGGTAGCTGTCGAGGCTTTCTTGCCAGGCGTACTGGTCGCGGTCATTGAGCAAAAGGTAGGCAGCGATGGCAGCAGCAACGACAAGGATGGGGATGAAGACAAGGGAGCGTTTTTTCATGGCGCAAACTACCTGGAAAAGATGATAAATTATTATTGGGAAAAATCGAATGAAACAGGATTAGGGTTGTATTAACAGGGGGTGTAATCGGAAGGATGGATTCTCATCTCGGGAAAGCAGCCAGCTAGAACCGACCCCCTACCGGCT
>CAYLPS010000206.1:0-2377 GCA_964385625.1 uncultured Anaerolineaceae bacterium
TGCCTTTAATCCCGGGGCCGCCCAGCTTGCCTGGGACCGAACATTATCCTTTATTAACAAATCAATGGCTGCCATCTCGTAGATCTCTTCTCAGGCAGCTGTTTATATTTTACATACACTTTTATAATCTATTCTCTAGCCAAGATGAAACCTCCCATCTTTGGCTGTGTACATCCATATAGGAAGCCCTAGTATAGTAAAACAAAAAAAATCCCCATGATAGGGGCATCTCTGTGGGCGGAATAGGACTCGAACCTACGACCTCTTCTGTGTAAGAGAAGCGTTCTGACCAACTGAACTACCCGCCCGACGGGCTGATTATACCCTAGTTTTTCTGCACCTTTCCATGACATTTCTGCTAAATATTCGCAAATTTGCTTGCATTTTTGCTCATTTTTATGATACACTTTGTATTAATAATTGATGAGAAGGAGGAGATAATGACTTACGAAGAACGCATACGGCGCGATCGACCATCCATGTCGAAGAGCTTCGCCAAATTGGCTGATTTCTTGCTCGACTCCTATATCCAGGCATCTTTTATGACTGCCAGCGAGCTTGCCCACACGCTTAACCTGGATGCAGCCACCGTCGTTCGTTTTTCTCAGCATCTGGGATATAAGGGTTACCCCGAGCTGCTACGCGAAATCCGCGATAAAGTCCGCCAAAACCTTCTCTACCAGCCAAAAGACACCACCACACCTGATACACTGCCGGGAGTGGTCACTGCCGCTCTGGATAACTTGAGCCATGAGCTCGACCAGATGCGCCTAATGCTCGACATCAACGCCATCGAGAACCTGGTGAATGCCATCGGTAAAGCCCGGCGTATCATCCTGCTGGTCGAATCACCCGCCCAGCCGGCTGCCTACAACCTGGTGTACTTCCTGGAGCAGGGCGGCTTCCCCATCTACATTGCCCGCCCAGGGATCATCGACTTTGCCCGCACTGTACACACTGCTTCACCGCAAGACCTCCTCCTGGCTATTGACGTCACCGGCCAGGCTCCATTTATCGCCCGTTCATTAGCCGAAGCGAAAGCCCGCAATATTCCCACTGCCGCCATCGTCGGCGCCGCTTCATTGCCAACCGCTCGTTCAGCAAGCGTTGTCCTTGCGGCATCCGAGCACCCTTCTTCAACCAGTGGTATGATTGTGATCAGTTCCATTATCTACATCCTGGTTGAAGCACTTCACTGGTCATTCTCTCAGCGTTTTTCCGGTGCCGAACAGGCCATTGCTGAACTTGCCAATCGTATCCAAGAACCGGAGAGTTAGAGCATCATTCTATGAAGCTGATCCGCTACCAAGTTGTAAATGAGCCTGTCCAGTACGGCTGGGTGCATGATTCCCAAGTCGGCACCCTTGTGGGCTCGCCTTTCGGAGAATTTCAGAGATCAGAGGCCTCCATCCCCCTGAGTTCAGTGCAACTGTTTGCCCCCGTCCTGCCGGGCAAGATTATCTGCGTTGGGCGTAATTACGCCGAACATATCAAAGAAACCAATGCTGAGATTCCCACCACGCCTCTCATATTCCTCAAGCCTCCATCCACTGTGATCGGCCCTGAACAAACCATTTATCTCCCGCCCCAGTCCCACCAGGTTGAACACGAAGCTGAGCTGGTTGTGGTCATCGGCAGGCAAGGCCGTTGGATCCAACCTTCCGATGTTGCCAGCTATATATACGGTTATACGGTTGGCAATGACATCACAGCTCGCGATCTTCAGCACAAAGATGGGCAATGGACCCGCAGTAAAGGCTTTGACACTTTCTGCCCAATTGGTCCTTGGATTGAGACTGATTTTAATCCCGCCGACGCCATGATCACCTGCCATGTAAATGGCGAGCTTCGCCAGATGGCTTCCACCAGAGATATGATTTTTCACATTGATCAGCTTGTCGCCTTTATTTCCTCGATAATGACCCTTGAAATCGGCGATATCATCATGACAGGCACTCCTGCTGGGATTAGCCCATTGCACGCTGGTGATGTTGTTGAAGCAGCCATTGATGGCATTGGTAAATTACACAATCTTGTTGCTGAAGAAATCCGGTAACTGCGTAATAAACCTATGAATCTGGATATCCACACCGGGGTTGTCACCTTTGTAGTATTGCTGTTCGTCCTGGCAGTGATTGGTTTTTGGTCGGGAGTCCGACTGATTCGCAAAGCCCGCAGCCTCAAGTTTTTCCGCATGCGCCGCGATCGCATGGTGGCAGGCTGGAGAATGCTGGGGATATCCTTCCTTTTTGTTTTTATCGCCTTGCTTGCCCGCCAATTTGCTGAGCCAGTTGCCTATCATTTCTTTCCTCCCACTATCACCCCCACACTCACACCCACCGTCACCATAACGCCCACCATCACACTTACCCCTGTC
>CAYLPS010000207.1:0-2361 GCA_964385625.1 uncultured Anaerolineaceae bacterium
CATCCCTGTAGCATTCCAGATGCCCCGCTTGGCAGAAAGTGTCCGGTAGTGAATCGCCTGTTAGCAATTCCAAGACCACATGGAACTTGAACTTGGGTGAGTATCGCTTACCCATTCTTGGCCTCCTCTCTCTGTTTTCCCTATCATCGCACATTTGTCCGAGGAGGTCAATTTCTCACAATACTACTGAGTCCAAGTTTTTGGGTGCATATCCCAGCCCAGTGAAGAGTCCTATGTGGAGGTCAGGATGGAGAAGCCAGAGAGGACACCAGCCGGTGACCAGCAAGACCAGGGCTGGCAGCCACCAGGTGTAGACGTAGATGATCAGCGCTCTGAAGATGGGGGCGTGGGAGATGCCCCGGTGGCGCAGCATTTGGGCCAGGGGGTAGTAGTACAGATACAACAGGTAGCCGAGGGGACGGAGCCAGAGCAGTCTACAGAACCACCTGGACTTGCTACCACCTCCAAGTTGGCCTTGCGTGAGTAGTGTTACATGAAATGTTCAAGTTTGGATTTGAAGCAGTGGTGGCTGGTCTGCTATACCTACGATGGGCCTGCGTGTGAAGTATCTCGCAGGCACGTGTTGTAATACGATGGCCTCGAGCATATCCAGGTGCTGCAAGTTGATAAAGTAATGGCATTGCTCCACCAATCGTTCCAAATCGCGTTTCCTTGCCAACCAACCGCCGCCATCCGCGAAATCGACAAAGGCTCTATTCTCTCCGTAGCGGCTATTTTGACGACAGACCCGTTCATAAGCAGAGAGCATGTCTTTTGCTTTCGTGGTTTGTCCACTGCTGGTCGTTTCTTGGAAAGAGCACATGATAATCACCCATGGATCCTCGACGCTGGGCACAGCAAGATCAATGTCCGTCTCGATAACTCTGGAGCGTCCCCAACCATAACCTACGCCATACTTGTCTTTGATTTCTTCCAGTTTCTCCCGTATCCTATCTTCCACCTGACGCCCCTTCTGAGCTCCATAGGTGCTAATCAGTGCCCCCTTGTAGCGCACACGCCTGGCAGCTTGAGAACCGCTTTTGATTTCACGATAGTTGAGCATGTCCAGGTAGTAGCGAGGAATATGTTGCTCCAGTTCTTCGTCTCTTTTGCCATCAACCAGCAGTTCCGCTATCATGCGCGCAAAATCCGGTTCGCGCGCAATCCTGTTTTTAATCTTGCTCGTACTCCACTTGCGGTCGAAATCACCTGGAATGCGGCCCAACTTTCGCAACAACGAGATGATGCGCTTGAATTTCTCTTCGGACAGCCCTATGTCTTTTAGGATTACGTCCAAGGAGTTGTCCTTCTGACGGAGGAAATCGGCTATGTCGGCTACATTGATCGCTGCTGTTTCGAATATGCGATGGTCCCCCGCTGTTTCCAGCAGGGCCTCCACCTCGGCCTCAATTTCTCGCTCAAGTTCCTCGTCCACGAAAAACACAACCGAACTCTCCCAGGCCTCTTGAAAGGAGATTTTGCGTGCTTCCATCATGATTGTATCTCCAGCCTGGCTGCTTTCAACGCTTTGCCCCACGTTGGAAACAGGTCAAAGAACACTTCCAGGTCATATTTGCTCATTTTCTGCACATCTTCTGGCATTGGCAGGCGCCCTAATTCCGCTGCTAAATGGCGAAGCTCCAGTTGCAACTCTTTCTTTGTGTATTTTCGCTGTGGCTTGTGTATACTCTCACGTTCTATATAGCCTCTGCGCTCTACTTCAGCGATTTTCTCCCTCGTTATCCGCACATAGTTCTCATCAATATCAATCGCCACGTAGCGCCTTCCTAATTGGGCCGCAACAACCGGAGTCGTGCCCGTCCCGCAGAGCGCATCGAGCACGATGTCGCCTTCGTTTGTGGAAAGGCGGATAACACGCTCCATCAGTACCTCAGGCAACTGGCAGGGATGATAGTCTCGGTCACGGCGATGTTTGATGCGGTGAATGTCCCACCAGATGTCAGTGAGAGGCATTTTGTCATCCACCCCCGCCGCTTTGCGCTTGCGGATGCACGAGGAGCGCAGGCAGTAGTAACGGGCATCCAACTGCCCCACTTCATCGTAGTTGAAAGTAAAGTCCGTCGGGTGCTTGGTGTAAAACAACAAGCCATAGTGGGCTGGCATCAGCTTGCCCCGTGGTTCGGACAGCGCGTCCCACCCAATCCAGTTTTGAAAATAGAGGTATTGATTGAGAAACGCTGCATGATACATGGACCATCGGGGCAGATTCAGGACGTATAGCGAACCGGTGGGCTTCAATATCCGCACATACTCCCTCAGCCAGGAGTTGCACCATTTGACGTATTCTTCATCGGCTCGCTCATCATCATAGACGTGATACGCTTTGTCGAGATTGTACGG
>CAYLPS010000208.1:0-2322 GCA_964385625.1 uncultured Anaerolineaceae bacterium
TTGATTATATTAAACTTTTGCCAATCATGCGACCCTTTTTTCAGGGGAGCCATTAGTGGTTATATAAATCAATTGGAATATGTCAATTCAAATCTCATTCGAACTATCGATGGAATTCTCAAACTATCAAGCACTCCTCCCGTTATTATTATTCAAGCAGACCATGGTCCAGGTGCATACCTGGATATCAATTCCGTTAAAAATACTTGCCTAAGAGAACGATTCTCAATTTTAAACGCGATATATATTCCAGATGGCTACAATAAAGTACTCCACAGTGATATAACATCGGTAAACACTTTTCCAATCATACTAAATAACATATTTGGCACATCCATAGAACTACAAGATAACAAGCAACTTTACTCGACCTGGTCGAAGCCATATGATCTTATTGACGTTTCAATCCAATCAAAGGAAGAATGCGATGTGCCATAAAAGCACATGGTTATTATTTCTAGGCAACTTTACATAGATCGCGTAAATAAAAAATGATTTGCTCCGGGATTAATAGTTCGAATAAGGTATGAAGAAAGCAACATCTATTATTTTTGACTCATAAGTACTTGGCAATTTGCTATATTAATTGTAAATCGTCGATTTAGGGCATTCACGATCATTGATATTTCTATGATAAACGCCAAACGCTTGAGAGATTATCCCAGGTTAATGTTTATCACCACCTGGAGTATCCTTTTAATAAATCTGATATTACGGCATGGTTGGTTGGGTGCATTCAACCAAATTATCGGTAGTGACTTCATAACCTTGTATGGTGCAGGAATAGCTTATCGAACAGATCTTGCTCGTCTCTATGACTTTTCCGCTCAGGCTGCGATTCAGCAGTCACTCATTGCGCCAACAGTTTTACCCGGGTTAAATCCTTTTATCAGCCCTCCGTATGTTGCCGCTGCGTATAGTGTTTTTACCTACCTGCCACTATCATCGGCTTTCATTATCTGGACGATCATTTCATTAGGGTTTACACTGATTGCTGTCCGTTTGCTGACAAATCTAAATACAGGCACCAGAAATAATGAACCTGGTTACTGGCAGTTGGCAATCATCGTCCTGTCGTTCTTTCCGTTTATTGAGGGCTTCCAGGTCGGACAAAATCATAGCTTAACCCTCTTGCTTATCACATGTCTTCTTTTATTCAGCCTTACAGACCATTGGTTCCTTTCCGGATGCATGGCAGGTTTATTGATATATAAACCACAGTTTATAATCGGCTTTCTTATACTTTGGATTATCTGGCGGAAATATAAGGCCCTGCTTGGATTCCTCCTGGTAGCAGTCCTTTGGGTTGGATCGTTTATGATCTTGCATGGCATTGAGCCTTACTTGATATATCTGAATATAAACCGTGATTTGTTTTTGTTACCTTATGTAGAGGGATATCCCGCCTATCTCCAGGTGACATTGTATGGGTTTTTGTCAACCCTTGTGCCAGCCAGTGAAGTAAATATCACCCAATTGGTGACAACGATTCTGGGTGTGGTATTAAGTTCGGGGTTGATTTACGTGGCATACAAGCTAAGAAAGGAGCCAATTGTTAATCGAACCCCTGCCCTGGTATTTGCCATCCTCCTGCCCCTTATATCATCGCCCTACGCCTTATTACATGATATGTTGATCCTCATCCCGGCGTATATTTTATGGTCGATTTATGCCAATTCGAACAATCTAACAATCACGTCTGTGGCCATCTACCTGGGCTCTTTTTTCCTGACATTTGTTGCCACCCTCACCAAAATTGCCTGGGTATCATTGCTTGTCATGGGTTTATTCGTAGCCCTGTTAATCTGGATCTACCGTAATCGATCTGTGGTATTAGGAATGAGAAAGCAAATATGATCCTCCTATCGTGCCTCGATCAGTTCCTGACCCCCCGCCGCATGAGCTATGCCTGGATTGCCGGCGTGGTGTTGTGGATCGCCTGGCTGCTAAGCCTGATCCTGGGACCAGGCAACTTTGACCTGGCGGGGCATGCTATCGGCACCGATTACATTCAATTCTACACGGCAGGAACCACCCTGCGCGCTGGGCAGAGCGCCAGCCTGTATGACTTCGCCTTCCAAAGCCAGATGGAGCAGGAAATCGCCGGGCCAGGGCTCACCAGCTTCCACGCCTTCATCACCCCACCCTTTCTAGCATGGCTATTCGTACCCTTCTCTTATTTACCCTATGTGTGGAGCTTCATTATCTGGAGCCTGTTCAGCCTGCTGTGCCTGTGGCTGAGTATCAAGCTGATCGGGGCTTCTAAACCCAATAAGAGCTTTCTATGGGCCCTCACCTGGTTCCCGGTCTTCGCCGCCATCA
>CAYLPS010000209.1:0-2243 GCA_964385625.1 uncultured Anaerolineaceae bacterium
GCATTTTTTACACCTTTGTCCGAACTTGTGTCCGAACCTAAGGTTTAAGGAGGAAAGTGTATATTTTAAGGTTTCTCATTTTATAGCACATACCGGTTGGAAAATGCACCAACCGGTATGAAAGAAGAGCGCTTTCGATACCGAATAGATATATCCAGCGAGCAGGTTGTTCCCGGATTTGAATGCGATTACCGATCGCGGGTATCCACTTACATCGCCATAGCGCAGGTAAGCAGAATAATGCGGCTGGTTGAGGCGGGCAAATCTGCCATCGTAAAAAACCTTGACGAATATCGTTGAGCCCCCCGTCCACACTAAAAGCAACGCCACCAGGCTAATAAAGGCGATTTTTAATGCCTTCCTTCTCTCAAACATGTGAGCGATCATATTGCCTCCTTTCTGTCGTTAAATACCAATAAGCATGATTCGTAAAATAAAACAATGTTACGCATCTTTCAATAGTAAGTGCAGCGGGGCAAGGTGATAGCACCAAAAAATATTGGCGTTGGGGTGCGAAACTTTGACTTGCAGCATAAACATGCTGGGCGGTGGAAAAACAGCGGGGAGATGATGTAAATTGACAGGGCAAAACAAGGGGCGAAAAGGATAACGATTTACCTGCGACGAATGTCTACCGGTGCATTAGCGTGGGCGGATGAACGGGTTTCAGAAGAAACGGAGATGTTGGTGCCAGTATTCGCGTCGTGAGCCGAAGTGGCCCACTTGTGCTGCTCGGCCTGGCGGGCTTTTTCGAACTGCCGGTCAGCCAGGGCAGCGGATTTACAAAGTGAAAGGGCAAAGACGAGCACTACCGATTGGATCAATACAATGATGATTATCCACAAGGCGACCATATCATTGTCCTTTCATCTTACAGTTCGCCCATTATGGTATTGCCTGTTTCGATATTACATCAAAATTCAGCGCTTTTCCTTACAATAATGCAAGGTGCATGAATGATATTTGCCGGACTAAAATTTCGACCTTATGGCTGCACTCACCAATGCAGTTATTTTACCCAAAGTTACAAGATTGATGCCAGCAGGGCACAATGGATGTATCCTGGCCGTGGGTGCTTCGTGGAGATCATAAATTTCATAATTTCACACTCGATCAGCAACCGCTGCCTCCCCCTTACAACAATAATAGCTGGTAGAGGGTGGTATTTTTGATATAATCAATAAAAGGAACCAGCATCACGATTATTGATGTATAATAATATTGTTTAGCGGGAACTCCCCAATCACAAATATTCAGGAAGGACCTCTTAAGGGGGACAATTATCCCAGATATCATGCCAACCTCTGCGAACTGCCCTATCCGAATCGTACTCCTGGATGATCACGTATTGGTCAGGGCTGGCCTGCGCCACATCCTGGGAAACCAACAGAGGATGGAGGTCGTAGGAGAAGCAGGCAGCATCCGTGATGGCCTGGAGCTAGTATCCAACCTTAAACCCGATATCATCTTGCTGGAGCTTAACCTGAGCGGCCAGGCGGATAGCGAGTTTATCCCATCACTATGCATGGCCTCAGCTGATTCACGCATCATCCTAGTGACCGGCACGAGTGATGCCAGGGTGCTGCAAAAGGTGGTCGAAGATGGTGTGGTGGGAGTGGTGTTCAAGTCACAATCACCGGAGGTGCTGGTGAAGGCCATCGAAAAAGTGTGGGATGGGGAGGTATGGCTGGAACGTTCACTGATTGCCAATGTGCTCACCCGTCTTTCACGCAACCAACCGCTCAACCAACCAGACCCCGAACTGGAAAACTTTTCACGGCTCAGTGATCGGGAAAAAGAAGTGGTGCGCCTGATCGGCAAGGGCCTTAAAAACAAACGTATTTCTACAGAATTGTGCATCAGCGAAACCACCGTACGCCACCACCTGACATCCATATATAACAAACTGGGGGTATCAGACCGGTTGGAACTGCTTGTGTATGCCCACCGCTACGGCCTGGTGGCTGCCCACAAGAAGTAAATCCTAAAAACCTGTTTTGCATGAATTAAATAACAACCCCGGATATCTGGCGGGGCTGTTTGTTGGTGTTCCTGGCATATAAAGGTGAGCGAATGGCACATTTGTGTTAGCCAAATTATCGATTTGTATATCCTTCCCACCACCAGAAATAGCCGGTTTGATGCATAGTATTTTGTATAAATAAACGATGCAGAATTAATGTTTTTCTCATATATGATTCCACTGCAACAACAGTTCTTTAACAACTGACAGCGGCGCTCGG
>CAYLPS010000210.1:0-2191 GCA_964385625.1 uncultured Anaerolineaceae bacterium
GGGCGTGGCGGCCGAGGTGGGGCTGGCGGGCGCGGCCGGTGAGCTGCCGGCAGGCGCGGCCTGGCTGGCGGGGATGGGCGAGGAGGCCGCGCTGGGCGTGGCGCTCTGCCCCTGGGGCAGGGCGCACGCCAGGGTCGCCAGCAGCAGCATGGCGATGATGCTGAGCAACGTTCTTGTATGGCTGCGGGGCATGCGTCTGAGCGTCACATCACCGGCTGAACAGGGCATCCAGCAAGTACAGCAGGCTGCCCCCCAAGAGCAGCAAGCCGCTGATCGAGCCCGCCAGCTTCAGGCGGCGGTCTGAAGCGGTGAGCAGCGCGCCCACCACGAAGGCCGGCAGGCTGGAAAGGAAGGTCATCTTCCCCCAGTTGTAAATGGCCGAATCCACCCACGCCAGGTGGATGTGCAGCAGCGACAGCAGCTCCATCAGGTACATCCCCGGCGCCACCATGCCGATCAGCACGGCGTGCAGCAGTGATGGCGGCGCGGCGCTGCTGAGCGAGTAGATCCTGATGGTGTACGCCACCCCCCACTGCTGCAGCAGCACCAGATGCAGCCCGCTGAGCATCACGGCGTAGGCCAGCCAGGCGGCTGCCCCGCCGATCAGCCAGATGGGCGTGCGCGAAGGTTTGGTGGTGGCGTTGGTAGTCATGATGAGCGGTCGATTAATTATAGCTTAGATAGGTGGAGAGAGAGGATTAACCACCGGTGCCGGTCAATAGCGCTCCACATGGATCTGCCCGGGTGTCTTTTTCGAGTGCTCGCTATAGCCGTCCTTTGCCAGAATGCCGATCATCTCCTCGATCATGGCGGGGTTGCCGCACAGGAACACGTCGGTGTCATCCCTGGTGGGCTGGAAGCCCCAGGCCTCGGCCACCACCCCCTTTTTCCACAGGTCCTGCACCCAGCCGGTGTGGCCGGTCCAGGGCACGGGCTCCTCATCCGGCCGGTCGATGGTGGCCAGGTAGGTGAAGTTTGGGCACAGGTGCTGCAGGGCCAGCAGCTCCGAGCGGTAGGCCAGGTCCCACGAGTGATAGGCCCCGTGCAGCACGGCAAAGCGGCGCGTTGCCCCGCAGGTGAGCTCGCTGGTCATGATGCTCATGTAGGGCGCCAGCCCGGTGCCGGTGGCGATCATCACCACATTCTTGCCCGCGGTCACCTGGTCGAGGGTGAACATGCCGGTGGCCTTGGGGCCCAGGAACAGCGGGTCGCCGAAGCTCAGCGCAAACAGGCGCGGGGTCAGCGAGCCGTCTGACACCAGCCCGATGTAGAAATCCATGTACTCGTTGATGCGCGATGACGAGGCGACGGAATAGGCCCGCCTCACCAGCTCGTCGGGTTTGGGCGGGTGAGGCTCGGGGATGGCCAGCGCGCAGCGCGGCGCTGAGGCCGGCAGGCCCAGCACCTCGAACTGCCCGGGGATGAAATCGGGCAGCTGCCAGCCCACCGAGGCCACGCGCAGGATCATGTTGTGGGGCGAGAGCTCTTCCTTCAATAATACGACGGCGTTCAGTTTGGGGTTTGGGTTGCCATCCATGGTCACCTTCTATCGTCGGTCATCATCAGGCCTATTATAGTAGCAAAATTCAGCGCGGATTAAGCGGATAATTTAGCCGTAGATTAACGCTGAAAAAAACATGAATTGCAGATAATCCGCTCGAAAACCGACCGGATCGGCAAAGAAAAAAATAATGAACCGCCAGGACCCAAAGAGGGCCAGGGATTTCTTTCATTTACGTTTCATATGCCGCAGGGCGGGAAGGATTTGGCGCTATCTTTCTCCTCCCCTAAAAACCGCTCTATGGTTTTTGGGGGAGGAGAAAGGGGGTGTTTTCCATGCTGGTAAAACGTAAATGCTTCCCGCCGATGTATTACTCCTGAATAGTCGCCACCCATTATCTATCAGGCAGTGCACGATATCATGGTCGGCGGTGGGCTGGCCTGGTGTTCATTGAAGATGCGGATGAGGGCGATCTCTTCGATGAGGCCGGAGGAATCGATGGATTCGACACCGGCGAGGTGGGACTGCTTGAGGCGGCGGGTGTAAAAACCGTGCTTGAAGTTGTTGAGGTTGCCGGGAGGGGCACTAGTCCAGCCGGTTTAGTATATTGGGCCTTTCACCAGGGAAAAGACCAAAAACCTCGGAAGAAATATTGTGATCTCGACAATGCGGATCGCTATTTGCCTGAAT
>CAYLPS010000211.1:0-2160 GCA_964385625.1 uncultured Anaerolineaceae bacterium
GAGGGGTCAAATATGACCGTTTTGGTCTGCTCGTTTTTGCAGTGCGATCATATATGTGATTTAGTTATAAATTGGACAAATGTCACTATATCTATGGGGCATTTACCCCACTTCGACGGGACATATACCTATCGCATTCGATCCCCAATTTTCCTAAAATCAATATACACGCAACATATGATTTTTTCCCACCAAAGAGTAATTTAGCGTGTTTCCGGTCAAAAATCGACCGGACTTGAGGAATAACCTTACCTAGATCAAAGGTATAGCAACCTCATTGATGTGGTTAAGGATCATTTTCACCTTACAAAATAAGGTCATGTTTTGATTTATCGTGTGTCAGTTTATGAATAATCAAGGTTTCCTTCAACACATTAGCAAAATCAGTGATTGGCTGCCAGGTTGTGCTGGTTGGCTAACACAAAAGAAAACAGCTACCCTAGAAATCCCCACGAACCTGGAGGTTGAGCAATCTGGTGTTTGCTTCGTTGAGGGCCAGGACGAGCTGGACTACTTGTGGTACCGCCTGCGCGAGGCCGAAGGTGGGCAGGAATATGCCGGATATCGCGTTGTTAGGTTGCTGCAGCTCACCTTCCTGCCTTTAGAGGCACGCTCCGATCCAGGCTTGTTGCAGAAGATGCGCACTGTTTTGCGCGGGTTGTACGGGTTAAAAGTCAGCTTTTTATATCTTACTGCCGGAATATTTCAGAATCACCAATCTCCGGTGGGGATTGTTCAATACTACGGTGTATCCGCCTTCGCTCCCGCGCTGGAAGAGGCTTCCGCACAATCCAGGCGCAGCCTGGCAGCGCTCAGGGATGCCATGAGCGGAGCTTACCGCTAGATCCGCCTGCAGCCCATGACCGTCCGGCTGGCGGAGTGGATCTTCCTGAGCTTCCACGAAATGCACCACGTGCTGCTCACCATAGGCCACACCGACCCGCGTGAGAATGCCCGTTGCGCAGAGCAACTGGAGCCAGAAACCCTGGAATCATCCTGGTTGCTTGCTGCAAGTCAAAGACAGAATCTATGAGAAATGCTGACAATCTAATTGAAAATATTAATTCTACAACCTCCAATTATCCGCCGGGCTGGCTTTATGATGTGCCTGGGCAACATCGATCTCGGCGATCTGGGCGTAGTGCCGTACCATTTCCAGGGAGCTGTGGCCGAGCAGGGACTGCAAGGTGAAGATATCCCCACCTGAACGAAGGTAGGTGATAGCAAAGGTGTGGCGGAATTTGTGGGGATAGGCACCTTTAACGCCGGCACGATCGGCGATGTCTTTGATCAATTGTCGCAATGAGTTTGGATTGAAATGCTGGCTATGCTGATCTAGGAACACCGGTGCATCGGTATCCTCTGCATCTTCTCGGTCAACGAGGTAGCGCCATAGCGCTTTACGGGTAGTCTTGCCCAGGTAAACTGTCCGCCCTTTACCGCCCTTGGCACCGCCGATCACGCCATGCTTCACCTCCACGCGCCCAGTCTTCAGGTCGATATTTCCGATCAGCAGTTTACACAGCTCCATAGCGCGTAAACCGGTATCGATCAGCGTCAGGATGATCGCCTGGTCTCTATGGCTAAAACGCAGGCGCATGGTGAAGCTTTTTCGGTTGCTGGTACGCGCCTCCCGTGAGTTGAGGCAAGCTTTCAGCATACGCTCCACTTCCTCCTGGGTGAGGGGTTCGATGGGGGTTTTATTGATACGCGGCGCAGGGACAGATTTCATGATCTGGCTAACCCCCAATTCTCGAGCTGCCCAGGAGTAGAAAGAAGATAGGGTGACCCATACATTACGCAGTGACTTCGGTGAAAGTGGGTGAGTCTTTCCGTTATAGCGGCGTGGGGTGTACTCGTTGCGCAGCCAGCTCAGATAAGCAACCACATCCTGAGCGGTGATCTTGTTGATCTGCTGGTCCCCGATGTGTTCTAACCACTTGTTGAGCAGACGCTCGTGGGAATCGATAGTGCGAAGAGCTAATCCTTCAGCTGTTTTGTAGTTGATGAAGCCTGGAATAGCCTTACTTAAAAATAACAAGCCCGATGGTGAGTGGTTCATGTCAAAATCCTCCAATTCTAAGATTTTGCCAATCTCTCACCGTCGGGCTAAGCAAAAACCATAGCCCGACGAGCTATGGTTTCAGATGAGTAGCGGGG
>CAYLPS010000212.1:0-2113 GCA_964385625.1 uncultured Anaerolineaceae bacterium
TCAGCGACGCCACGGTGAACATTGACCCAAGTGCTGAAGACCTGGCGGATATTACATTTTTGGTGGTGGATTTTGCGCGGAAGCTGCAGATAGAGCCACGCGTGGCATTGCTTTCGTTCTCGAATTTTGGCAGCACCCCACATGCTTTGTCAGGGAAAGTGCAAAAAGCCGTAGAATTGATCCATGCCAGGAAAGCGGACTTCCCGGTCGACGGGGAGATGCAGGCGGATACAGCGGTGGTGCCTGAGCTGATCGACGAGCGCTACCCATTCAGCCAGGTGCGGGATGCCAACGTGCTGGTCTTTCCCTCGCTGGAGGCAGCTAACATCGCCTACAAGCTACTGGCCAGGCTGGGGGATGCCCAGGCAATCGGGCCGATACTGCTGGGGATTGGGGCACCCGTGCACGTGCTGCAAACCGGAGATGACGTGCGCAACATCGTCAACATCGCAGCGGTGGCGGTGATGGATGCGGACAGCCGGAAGCGAGGGACATTAGCCTGACCTCCGCGGAGGTGACCAGGCTCCTTATCGTGTGAAATATGTTAATGATAGTTGAAACAATGGGGGGCAGAATGCGGTACCCCTGCTGTGGTTCTTGCTGAGGGCACGAAGTATCATCCCTTACGGTTTAAGATGGAGGTAATCCGAGAGGTTTACCTGCCAACCCAAGGGGGAATATTCACCGGTGGCTCGGTCTTGGAGATATTTACCTTTATACCTTCCGCTGGAAATTACCTGCAGGGCATCGAGCAACACATCCACTTCCTGGCGGGTATTGTACAGGCCAAAGGAAATCCTGAGCATGCCGGGCATCTCCGATTTATCACCCTGGAACATTCGCTGGCGAACGGCTGAGGTTTCTTCACTGCTGAGTCCCAACAAGTGTAGGATGTAGGGATGAGCGCAGAAACAGCCACTGCGCACGCCGATGCCAAATTCATAGCCCATCACGGCTGCTGCCAGGAAATGGGAAACATTGTTGAGCTGTATGGGCACCACCCCGAGGCGCTGCTCAGCGGTGCCGGGATGAGGATCGCCGTACAGGCGCACTTCCGGGAGGTGGGCCAGCTCTTCTAGCAGGTATCGGGTGAGACCGGCCTCATGCTTGGCGACGTTTGGCATGCCGACGGCTTGCAACTGGCGGATGGCGGCAGCCATGGCAACCGCCCCCATCACGTTGGGGCTGCCCGCTTCATCGCGCTCGGGTGGGTTGGTCCACACCACCTGATCAAGGGTGACGATTTCGACGGTACCGCCACCGGTCATGTCCGGGTCTCCATGCTCGAAGATGTCCTTGCGTCCCACCAGGGCACCGGTGCCGAAGGGGGCATACATTTTATGTGCCGACAGGGTGATGAAATCCAGGTGGGCTGGATTATCCAGGGAGAGCATGTCGATTTTACGGTGCGGTGCAAGCTGGGCGCAATCCACCAGGAATAAGGCGCCGATGGCATGCACCTTTTCGGCCAACTGGTGGATGGCATTGATATAGCCGGTGACATTGCTGGCGCCGGTGAGTGCCACCAAGGCAACCTGGTCGGAATACCTGGCCAATTGGGCGTCGAAATCGACCTCATCCAAACGCCCATCGCCGGTCAGCTTGATATGGATGAGGCGGGTGGCTGCCCGCCAGGGCAGGTCGTTGGAATGGTGTTCCATGACACTAGTGAGGACCATATTACGCTTGCCATCCCAAGGCAAGCGGTGGGCGAGCTTGTTGATGGCTTCGGTAGTATTCTTGCCGAAAATGCAGGTGTGCTCGTTGGGATCAGCGCCCACGAATTCCATCACGATGGTGCGCGCCTGTTCGTAGGCATAGGTGGAAAGTTGGCTTTTGAAACCCGAGCCACGGTGCACACTGCTGTAATAAGGCAGAAAGTCGTCCATGGACTGCTGAACGGCTTTGAGAGCAGGGGTGGAGGCGGCGTTGTCGAAATTGATATAACAGCGGGAAGTGCCGTCGAGCAGCGGGATGAGAGTATCCATGCCGATGAAAAGGGAGCGGTAATCGTTGTAGGGGGTAGTGAACATTAGAAATTCCTGCTTTTATAAATTTGGTATTAAATTGGGGTTAAAAATCCTTGATTTTTTTAATCAACTATACTATACTG
>CAYLPS010000213.1:0-2105 GCA_964385625.1 uncultured Anaerolineaceae bacterium
TGCCAATGCACCGATCATCTCGTTGACGATTTCCTGGTCATTAAAATGGATAAGGGTGATGGCTTTGTCGCAACATGTTGCTGCGCAGGTGCCACAACCTTTGCATAAATAGGTATTAACAGATGCAATCCCTTCGGTTAACTCAATTGCCTCATACGGGCATGCATCAACACACAACCCACATCCAGAGCAATGACCTGGGTTAACCACTGCCACCGATGGGTCGAGCTCGATGGTGCCCTGGTCGAGTAGGGAGAGGGCTGCGGCAGCCGCCCCGCCGGCCTGGGCCACGCTGTCGGGGATATCCTTGGGGCTTTGGCAAGCGCCAGCGATGTAAATGCCTTCGGTGGCGGTTTCCACGGGGGCCAGCTTGGGGTGCTTTTCGAGGAAGAAGCCATCGGGGCTGCGGCTGACGCCAAACAGGCTGGCAACCTTGGCGCTGTCAGCCTGGGGTTCGAAGCCGGTGGCCAGGATGACCATATCGACTTCGACGTGGTCGGGCTGGTTGAAGAAGGCCTCGTCCCAGCGGACGACGAGGTGGTCATTGTGGGCATCGATGGCCCTGACGTGCCCGTGGTAGAAATTGACGCCCTTGCTGCGGGTGCGGTTGTAGAACTCTTCGTAATCTTTGCCGAAGGTGCGCATATCGCGATAGATTTCGTGCACATCGGCATCCACATAATCGTGTACCAGCTGGGCCAGCTTGAGGGAGTACATGCAGCAGGCTCGCGAGCAATATTCGTTGTACTGGTCATCGCGGCTGCCCACGCAGTGCACGATGGCCACGCTTTTGGGAGGCTGGCCATTTTTGAGGGTGACCTTGCCGGAAGTGGGTCCGCTGGCGTTGATCAGGCGCTCGAATTCCATGGAGGTGAGCACATTATCCAGCCGGCCGTAGCCCAGCTCGGGGATGCGTGAGGGGTCGAAGTCCTTGAAGCCGGTGGCCAGGATGATGGTGCCTACGGAGAGGTCGAGGAAGGTGTCTTTCATGTCGTGGTTGATAGCGCCGCGGTCGCAGGCCGACAAGCACTCCAGGCACTCAGAGCAGATGCCACAGCGCAGGCAGCGCTCTGCTTCGGCCACGGCCTCGTCTTCGGTAAAAGGCAGGTCCACTTCCTTGAAGTTATCGAGTCGCTCATTTACGGGGATCGTCCTGGTCTTGGTACGGGGGGCATCTGATGCCCAGCCCATTTCCATCTTTTCCGCAACTTCTTCCTTGGTAAAGGTGGCCACTGGCAGTTTGGGCGGTTCCTGTATTCCCTGCGAGCCACGCAGGTAGCGATCGATGCACCTAGCCACATGATGGCCCTCACCGATGGCATCCACCACAAAGAAAGTTGTTCCCCGGTGCACATCACCCGCCACAAACACACCCGGCATGGTGGTCATCATTTCTTCATCGGTTTCGAGGCCCATTGAGCTAAGCTTGCGGATGCGCGATCCTTCAGGGAGGAAGGAAAAATCGGGTTGCTGGCCGACCGCCCAGATGACCAGATCGCACGGGATGACGTGATCGGTGCCGGGAATCTCCTCTACCTGGCGCTTGCCATTAACGATCCCACCCACCTTGGCTTCCACACAGCGGATGCCGGCGATTTTATTGTCATGGATGACAATTTCCTTGAACACCCGGTTGCGGATGATCTCCACCCCTTCTTTGTTGGCCTCCTCGATTTCGTTGAATGAGGCGCGCATACCGCGGCATACGATCTTAACTTTAGGGTGACCCAGACGGATGGAGACACGGGCAGCATCAAGGGCCACGTCACCCGCGCCGATCACTGCTATGTCTCTGCCGTTTAAATCGATTTTTTCTCCCAGGCAGGCCCTGCGTAGCAAATCCAGGCTGAGCCAGTTATCCGGATGCTCAGTGCCCGGGATATTCAGCTTCCAGGCGCTGTGAGCACCGGTGGCAATCACCACTGCATGGTAACCCTGCTCGAACAAGGCAGTAATATCAGAAATTCGTGTGCTGAGGCGCATCTCCACGCCCTCATCGATGATCTGCTGGATTTCCCAATCCAGCCGGTCGTACGGCAAGCGGTGGGGTGGGATGCCCACCCGCATCATACCCCCGGCGATGGGCAGTGAGTCAAATACAGTGG
>CAYLPS010000214.1:0-2094 GCA_964385625.1 uncultured Anaerolineaceae bacterium
GTTCGCTCAGCATGTGTTTCAATTCTTAAGGTACAGTTTTTTCAGTCAAGCCATAGATGTACATGCAGGTTATAAAAGTATTGAACTAAATTGTCAGAAGGTCAATTAAAGAAATTAATAAATACTAAAATTGATCAGGATTATTCTATCTGGTTCACAAGCAGCCCGTAATCTTCACATGGCTATTGTAATGCCACATTTGCATTTTACTATGATCCTAATTCTTTCAAGCCGAAATATGGATATTGTTCGTTTAATCGGATTCCTCGCCGATTTAATTCCTGTGGATCATATCTGCCACTAAACCTCACCTAATTTCTCATACACACACATACTCATCCTGTTCGCCACCCGTATTCTACATTGAGGGTGGTTTTGCCCCATGATCAGGGTTGCCTCCGACCAAACCTCCTCGGCGATATTCGTATCATCCTTCCACTTTTCAACTTTAAATCATGGAATGTTATAGAATTGCCCGCTCCACTTTTGAGCTTTATATTGTCCAGTTTTCAACTTTAAATAATAATTCATTCATTGACATAATTTATATTCTCTGATATTTATACTGATATTGTGGTAAAAATACGGACGGAAAGGTTGGGAATATTATGAAATTCGTCATCCACTGGATCACTGCAATCATCGGCCTCATCGTAGCCTATTATGTACTGTCTCCTTATGGCTACATAAAGATAGAAGGTAGCGATGCCATTTTGGCCTTCGCGGTCATGGCGGCGGTGCTTGGCCTGGTGAATATCTTCATCCGGCCGGTGCTCAAGTTTCTATCTTGCGCTTTCATCATCCTCACCGTTGGGTTGTTCATGCTGGTGATCAATGCCTTCTTGCTGTGGTTTTCATCCTGGATTTGCCAGCAATTGGGGATCGGTTTTGTCGTCACCTGGTGGCAGGGAGCAATTTTTGGCTCGCTTATTGTCAGCGCCGTATCATGGGTTATTCACCTTTTCATCAACCCACGCATAGCCCGAACAATATAAGCCGATATCTGCTTTTACACCTTTATAAGTTTCAGGGAAGGATCTCAAACCTTGCCCTACATTCCCTGTAGAGAAAGGTCCAGACCCTCCCCTACTATATCCGTAAGGGAGGGTCTGGTATTTTTCTCTGCTTATTCATAGAGGAGAGTCAATGACCTTCCCCTACATACCACGAATTAATGGCAGACCACCGTACCCTGGTCAAGGATCGAGCCATCATTCGCGTTGTACAGGGTGTAATCCGCCGAGTTGGCGTGCAAGACGAACTGCACCACGCCGATGGCATGTCCGCTACCACCGGGGAATGCATCCAGGTAGATGGCTGAGGCAGCCTGGGCGATGGATTCTTGCGATCCCGAACGCCCGTCCTGCCCGCCAATCCCTGCCACAAAGGTGGTGATGCCATTGGCATTATCACGCACCCCATTGGGATTGATCGGGAAGAAGCGCTGGTAATCATGGTCATGGCCGTTCAGCTGGATATCCACCCCGGCATTGTACTCCGCCTGGTTGAGGGGCTTTAGACCCGTAGAATCGCCGTGGGCCGCTCCCGATGAGTAGGTGGGCACATGCCAGTAGACCAGCTGGCAGGCCATGTTAGAATGCTGTGCCAGGTCGGCGGTCAGAAAGTCGAGCGTGGCGTTGTTCACCGACCCGTTGAGCTGGTCTAAGGCGATGATATGCCAGGTGCCCAGGTCGTAGCTGTAATCAGTTAGCTTCTTTCCTTCAATGTTGAACATGTGGGCGTCGGGGCCAAAGTAATCCCAATACGCTGCCCCTGAGCTGTGGACGGTGCCGTCGAAATCGGTGTAAGAGCCCTGCGACTGGATATCGTGGTTGCCTCTCACCTGCATGAAGATGCCCATATCAACGAATGTCCCGTAAGTGCTTCCAAAGTACGACTGGTAGTTGCTGACTGAGGGGTTGTTTTCCTGCTCGTTATCCCCGCCAGAAGCCACCACCATCTGCGCGCCAGGGTGCTGGCTCATCAGGTCTTGGATCAGGTTCACCACGGCCTGTGCCCGGTCAGTCGAGCTGCCCGAAACCAGGTCACTCACAAAGAACAGCACCGGATCAGTTCCGGGTGGGGGCGTGGTGG
>CAYLPS010000215.1:0-2061 GCA_964385625.1 uncultured Anaerolineaceae bacterium
CAGTAAATGATCCATCAACAATCTCATCCGATGCAATAGGAACAGGCATTGAAGAATATAAAAGTTTAGACACCGATATCACCCGCGGCTGGCAGGTAATCCTGGATGAAGATTTTTCGGAAGCCTGGCCCTGGGCAGGGCAGCCTGGCTGGACGGTGACAGACTTTAGCAATGATAATAAGCAGCGTTTGTGGGGCAATGATCAATATCGCTATCATAGTGCGAATCTGGCTGTTTGGCTAGCGCGGGGCGGCAGGGATGGACGCGATATGACGATCACAACAACGATTATTTCAACAATATGGATACCAGGATGACTTTTGGGCCATTCGACCTATCGGATGAGGACACAGCCGATATCAGTTTTTGGTTATGGAATGTAATTGAAAGCATTAACGATTATCTGATCGTCGAAGTATCCACGAGTAGCAATCAATTTACCGAGCTTGGCAGGTAGGATCATACCTCGATGACATGGCAACCGATCAGGTTATCATCGGGATTACCTGACCGAAAAATCTTCGAGAACGACCCGCCATGGCATCATGCCATTGACCTGTGGCATAATATATGATTTTTTATTTCCCCAACGTGTAAAATATCGCCCCCAGGAGGATGCCCACCTGCCCCAGGTGGTAGCTGACCATCACCCTGAGACGGGCATGTGAGAGTGGCTTTACAAAGCGATCCCAGGCCAGCATGGCATCGGAGGCGTAAAACAGCAGCGCCCCAACGCTGGCAGACACGGCCGCAGCGATGGACCATCCCGGGCGGGTGAGGGTCATCAGGGCCGAATACACCATCAGGCTGATGACCAGCGCGTACGCCAGCACCGCCATCCTCAGCCGATTTTCTCCCTTCTGCTTTAATCCTCTTCCCAGCCTGGGGTAAAGCAAATAGATGAAGATGCCCAGTAACAGGATCACCAACCCGCCCCAAAAGTTGATGAAGGGTGGGCTATTATTCAGCCCCACGATGTAGCAGATGTGCCCTGCCAGGAAGGCCCCCAGGCCGAAGATGAACAAATCGCGGGGTAACATCAGCAACACGTCCCCCGCCAGGCAGAACACCACTCCCAGGGTGAACCACAGCATGGAACCATCAAAACCTGTGTTCAGCCATATCCACCATAGCAGCGCCAGCATGGTGGCCGGCTTGGCGAAATACTCCAGCGGCTTTATCTTTCTATCTGCCGCCACCCAGTCGGTAACTGCCAGGGCTGCCACCAAGACGAGGGGGTAATCGTTCATCGGCGTTCTCCAGGGGTTACGATCTGAACATCTGCTTGATCATACTTTCATCATCGCGCCAATTCTTGCGCACTTTCACCCTCAGCTTGAGGAAAGCCTTCCGGCCGCTCATCGATTCGATCTCCTTGCGCGCCGCGGTCCCAATGCGTTTGAGCATCTGCCCGTTCTGGCCGATGACGATGCCCTTGTGCGACTCGCGCTCCACGATGATGGTGGCCTCGATGTACACGCCCGTCTCGTTGCGCTCGGTGAACTCGTCCACCCTCACCACGATGCCGTGCGGTACCTCGTAGCGCAAATTGTTCAGACAGGCTTCTCTGATCAGGTCGGCGGCGATATCGCGCTCGAACAAATCGGTCACCTGCTCCTCGGGGTAGAAGGGCTCACCCGCCGGCAGGTGGGCGATGATCTGTTGCAGCAGCAGGTCGCGGTTATCGCCGCGTGTAGCCGAGATCATCAGGCTGCCCTCGGCCGCCACCAGTTGCCGGTATGCTGCCAGGCGCTCTTCCCGCTGCTCAGCGCTCACCAGGTCGATCTTGTTCAGCACCAGCACCAGCCGCTCGGGTTTCACCATCGATGAGAGCATATTTGCCAGCAGCCGGTCCTCGTCATTGGGCATTTGGCTGGCGTCCACCATGAATAACACCAGGTCGCAGTGCTCCAGGGCGCTGCGCGCCTCGTGGTTCATGCTTTCGCCCAGCTTGTTGTGTGGTTTGTGCACCCCGGGGGTGTCGATCAATATCGCCTGGTATTCGGGGGTGGTGATGATGCCTTCCTGGCGCCGGCGGGTGGTTTGTGGGCGGGGTGAGAC
>CAYLPS010000216.1:0-2047 GCA_964385625.1 uncultured Anaerolineaceae bacterium
ATCGAAGATGATTTCATGTAGTTATTTTGATCAAATCATCTTCGTAACGGTTGATTTTCACCGATTTGGATGCGTTCAATACTATTCGTTTCGTTCCTCGGTTTTTTTCTAAATGATGTTGCCCACCACCAGCTGTGGCTTATTCACCCTTTTTTGCTCGTTCAAATACCCAGACTTTTCGATTAACCATTTTCACCGGAAAGATTAATTGAATGTAATTGAATTTATAACTCAATTCAACTTTCCATCCTTCCTTCATCACCAAAACACGATGGGCATTTGACTGCAAAGGCTCATCGCTGGGATGCTGGGAGTAATTGGTATTCAAGCAGACTAAATGTCAGCTTCATCTCCTCCCCCGATTAGGATAGAAATCACACCCGGTCTTATTGTTAATCCGCATTACAATATACCAATCCTGTGCAATAATTACGAAATCATAATCACCAACACTGGAGGAAGGCAATGAAAGATTACCGCGATAAATCATTCTGGCTGGCCATCTATGGTGAGTACATCCCCAACCCGCCTCTCCAGGGTGACCTGATAGTTGATATCGCTATCATCGGCGCTGGCTTTACCGGGCTATCCACTGCCTATAACCTGCGCAAGCAAGATCAAGGGATATCGGTTGCCGTGCTGGAGGGTGAAGTGGTAGGCTTTGGCGCCAGCGGACGCAATGGAGGCTTCTCGATGACCCTGTTCGGCCTCGAGCCCGCCGTCACCCAGGCCCTCTTCGGGCACCAGCGCACCGTAGAAGCCCACCGCTACATGGAACAGGCCGTCGATTACGTGGATGAGCTGGTCAGGCAGCACAATCTCCGATCCGATTATTGGTTCCCGGGCTTCCTGCGAGCTGCCACCACCCCCGGCTACGCCAGGCGCATCCAGCACGACCTGGAGATCCTCACCTCCCTGGGCATCACCGGCATCACGTGGATCGGAGCGGATGAGATCAGGCAGCAGGTTGATTCACCCCGCTTCCTGGGCGGCTGGTGGGAACCGCGTTCGGGATTGCTCGACCCCGCCAAACAAGTGCGCGAGCTCAAACGCCTGGCGCTGGAGGCCGGAGCGCGGGTTTACGAGGAAACCCCGGTGCTCGAGATCCAGCGCGGCCAGTACTTTACCCTGGTCACGCCAGCCGGTAAGGTCACAGCCAAGAAAGTGATCTTCGCCACCAACGCTTATTCGCACCTCATCCCCCAGCTCAGGCGCAAGCAGGTGCCCGCTTTCACCCACATGGTGATCACCGAACCCCTCACCCCCGACCAGTTGGGCAAAATCGGCTGGTCGAACCGCCAGGGCATCGAGGATGCCCGTAACCTGGTGCACTACTTCCGCCTCACCATCGATAACCGCATCGCCATGGGTGGCAGTGACGTCAGCATCGCCTTCGGTGGCAATATGGAGCATGATCTCAACCCCCACACCTTCGCCGACCTCGAGCGCGACATCGTCTGGCTCTTCCCCCACCTCAAAGGCATCCGGATCACCCACCGCTGGGGAGGCCCGGTGTCGGTGCCGGTGCAGATGGCTCCCGCCATGGGTTTCCTGGGTGACGAGCGCGCCCTCTACAGCCTGGGTTGCGTGGGACACGGCGTCTCGATGACCCACCTGAACGGCTGTACCCTGGCAGACCTGGCGCTGGAGCGCAAGACCGACCTGACCGATGTGTGGTTCGTGAACCGCAGCCTGCTCCCCTGGCCTCCCGAGCCCCTGCGCCTGGTGGCCAGCCAGGTCATCCGCGGCTACCTCAGGCTGGAGGATAGTTTTTATGAGCGGGAGATCGCTCGAAAGGTGTAAACCACGTGCCAAGTGCCGCCACCGCCATTGCCCACCCCAACATCGCCTTTGCAGAGTGAGAACAATCGAAAACCGATCTATATTTCGACCAGACTTGTAATTCCCGAACCTATTCGCAGGAAACGAAACAGTTAATTCGTGCAACCCGGGCTATCTATTTTCATATCATTCTCTGGTACCAAGAATCCTTTTGGCACATACTTATACGTCACGTCAATCCGGGCATGCCCAAGTAACTCCGATA
>CAYLPS010000217.1:0-2011 GCA_964385625.1 uncultured Anaerolineaceae bacterium
GATGCGTTTTACCTGATCGAACCAGAGCAGTCGAATCTTGGGATATGGATTTATGATCATGATAATGATGATCAACAGAGAGTGCGAGTGAAATGGGAATTATCCCTGGAATTCGTTGAGAAGTGATCTCTTCTCATGAATTCCAGGAAGGTAAGTCATTAACCGCTTGTACGATTGGTCGTCTCGAGCAATGGTTATGGATGTGAAGCATTGAAATTCAGGCAGGTGAATGGCCTGCCTGCGACGCACAGGGACAAAAGCTCAGGCCTGCCGACCGATATGGGATTGGTTGAGGATGGTCCTTTGGACCGTCGGCAGCAGGTAGGGGGAATTTGTTTTGCGAGCGCGGCAATGTGCCGCCCAATGATGGGTCTCTGCGCTGAATTATGCCGAGATACCCATGAGAATATTGATTCATCTTTAGAAACCCCACCGATAGATGTGATGATCGCCTTTGCATAAGCCCGCAAATCGGCTGCATCGATGAATTGCCGGATGTATCATTTCCCATGAGCATCCTGCTTATATCGGTGATTCTGAGAAATTTTAATGAAAAACCTATTGACTCCGGCTGTTTTTAATGCTATTATAATGTAAGCGTTTACATTTGATTAATTCAGAATTTACTTAGATAATTGTGATTATCCCTGTTTATTGGGCTACTAAGCCTCAATAACTCCATTTTAGCTTAAATTTCAGCGTTCATATCTGGTTTCAGGCGCATTAATACACTAAAAACGATAAATTCATGTAAACGCTCACATAACCGATGGAGAAAATCCTGTCCCCCAAGATCACGATCGTTGATGTCGCTGCGCAAGCCGATGTATCCTATGCTACCGTATCGCGGGTGATCAATAATGACGTTCATGTAAAACCGGAGACCCGCGAACGTGTGCTGAAAACCATGCAGCGCCTGGGATACGTGGCCAACCGCCAGGCACGCAGCCTGGCAGGGGGCAAGGCGAACAGCATCGGGGTACTGGTACCCGACCTGGGCACCGGTTATATCGGAGAAATCATTCGCGGCATCGATGCTGAATTGGGCTTGAAAGACCTCGATCTCATCTTATATACCACCCACCGCACGGCTAGCAAGGAGGCCACTTATGTAGCCAATCTGGCCAGGGGCATGGTGGACGGACTTTTGCTGGTGCTGCCGCGCAGGCCGGCTGATTTCATCGGCACCCTTACCGAGCGGGGTTTTCCCTTCGTGCTCATAGACCACCAGGGGATTGGACCTGATTGCCCCGCAGTGGGCGCGGCGAACTGGCAGGGGGGCTTCACCGCCACGGAATACCTGGTCAAGCTCGGGCACCGCCGCATCGGTTTTATCACCGGTTGGATGGACCTGGGGTGCGCCATAGACCGCCTGGATGGTTACCGTTCGGCTCTGCGCACCTATCATATCCCGGAAGAAGCGGCGTTGATTTATCACGGCACGTTTTTCCAGCCGGATGGTTTCACCGGCGCTTCTATGCTGCTCGACCTGCCTGAACCTCCCACGGCTATCTTCGCCTCGAATGATGTCATGGCCATGGGCGTGATCGATGCCGTGCGTACCCGTGGCTTGCGCATCCCACAGGACGTCTCGGTGATCGGTTTCGATGATATCCCCCAGGCCTCCATGATCCACCCCGCCCTGACCACCATCAGCCAGCCGTTGGAGAAAATGGGACGCGTGGCCACCCAAATCTTGCTTGAATTATTGGGCGATCCATCCAAAAAAGCCGGGCGGATTGAACTGCCCACCGAACTGATTGTTCGTAATTCATGTCTGCCACCCTTGATGAATCGTTGAGAAGTACCTAAATGTTCAGGAATGATTGGTCATGCCTGGAGGAGGTAGTAGTAATCAACAAAAGTAGACAACAACTCCGTTTATTAGTTAATGGTGGATGGAATGAATGAGGATGGAGATATTTTCAAATCGAGACTAATAATTTTAATGAAAATAAACTAGCGACCATACACGGACTCAATAAACTGTCAATAGTACTGCTGTGATAGG
>CAYLPS010000218.1:0-1994 GCA_964385625.1 uncultured Anaerolineaceae bacterium
CGTATTTGCCATACAGCACGCCCATGTGCGGACCGAAGAACTTGTTCTTTGAGACTCAATGAGCAAAACGAGAAACTGACATTTACAGTCAAGCTATTACTCGAATGATTGTCTGAATAAGCGGACAGTATGTAACCGGCAGGTATAATCTGAGCTATACCTGTTCAACATGAATATTTACCCTGAATTCAAGGAGTTAGAATGCCGCTCGATCTTCCGACAATCCGCTCGAAATTCCCCGCCTTACAGCGCCCGGCGATCTTCTTTGATAATCCTGGCGGCACGCAGGTGGCTCAACCCGTCCTCGACCGGATGAACGCTTACCTGGTCGAGCACAACGCCAACCACGGCGGCGCCTTCCAGACCAGCCGCGAATCAGATTTTATACTGGACGAAGCCCGCGCCGCCCTGGCGGATTTCTTCAACGCCCCCCGACCGGAGGAGATCGTCTTCGGCAACAACATGACCAGCCTGACCTTCATCCTCAGCCGCGCCATCGCCTGTACCTGGCAACCTGAGGATGAGATCGTCGTTACCCGCCTGGACCATGATGCTAATATCACTCCTTGGGTGATGGCAGCCGAAGATCGCGGCTGCACAGTCCAATGGGTGGATTTCCATACTGATGACGGCACCTTGGATCTGGAATCTTTCCAAAAAGCGCTAGAAGGCAAACCGCGCCTGGTAGCTTTTGGGTACGCTTCGAATGCACTAGGGACAATCAACCCGGTTGCGAAACTGATCCGCATGGCGCATGAAGCCGGTGCCTGGGTGTACATCGATGCAGTGCAATATGCTCCCCATGGGCCGATCGACGTCCAGGCGTTGGATTGTGACTTCCTTACTGCCTCGTGCTATAAATTTTTCGGTCCGCACGCAGGCGTGCTGTATGGGAAAGTTGAACATCTAGAGAAACTGACCGCTTACAAGGTTCGCCCAGCCCCTGATGATCCCCCTGATAAATTCGAAACAGGCACACAAAACCATGAAGGCATCGCCGGGATGCTGGGAGCCATCGAATACCTGGAATGGGTGGGAAAGATTTTTGGGGGAATTTATAAGGAGAAGTATATGGATCGCTACCGAGGTCGCCCATTGTATCTCAAGCAGGCCATGGCAGCCATTCGCGCCTATGAGTACGAGCTAAGCCGAGCCATGCTGGATGTATTGGAAGAAATCCCTAGGTTGACCCTTTATGGATTACGAGATGTAAGCCGCTTAGAAGAGCGCGTACCGACATTTTCATTTACCTTGCAGAATCAACACCCCCGCCAGGTGGCAGAGAAGTTAGGAGATGCCGGTATCTATGTGTGGGATGGCAATTACTACGCCCTGGCAGTGACGGAACGGTTAGGGCTGGAGGAAAGCGGAGGGATGGTGCGGGTGGGGGCAGTGCACTATAACACCCTGGACGAGGTGTCTAGATTGCATGATTCATTGCTAACGATCGTTGGACTTTAGCGATATAGGCATTCAAATTGGCAAAATGAACACCTCGCACTTACCGTGGGTTACAAGGGTGCCCGCTCAGCGGAGCGTAAAGTGAGCCTTCCAGCTCCCGATCAGTTGAATGACCGATTTCAAAGAACAGTATTTCCCACCTTGTTGTAATCCACACCTAAAACTACTTATTGAAACTGATAAGGTTTTGGCTTTCAGCCTGATCTTCATTTTACGTACTCTTCTATAGTTGTCAAGGTGTTGTGAGACATCGGGAGGGCGATTTTGACTTCTGTCACTGTATGCCCCAAATCTTCCCCCATGTCACAAGTGTTCACTACTATACTTTGCTCACTCATCCAAAAGCTATGCCTGATGCTAACGCGTAAATCATCCAGGAACGAAAACAGCGGCCTCAATTCAGGCAGACCCTTACCCCACAATACGCATGTAGCAGCCATATCTACACTCATTCCTGGCTATTAAGGTCATCCGCTCGAATCAATCTTTCAGGTCCTGACGACAATCCCTTCGAGAACAACATCGTTAATCTT
>CAYLPS010000219.1:0-1935 GCA_964385625.1 uncultured Anaerolineaceae bacterium
CTAGTATTAGTTTTTGCCTTGCTGCTTGCAGGTGGTAACCTCGCCAGGGCTCAGAGGCCAACCAATGGTGAAGGCATCACTTCTTCAACCACTAGCCTGCTCCCGTTCGGTGAACAATACATTCAACAGGCCTCGTATCCTGAGGATGTCGGTTCCTACATCTCCTTAACTATGAACCCACTCTCTCAATTGCCTTATGTCAGTTATTACGATAGCTATAATCAAGACCTGGTATATGCCCATTTAATGCCCCATGGAGGTGGCAATTGTGGGACGGATAACAACTGGTACTGCGATTCGATTGACACCGGCGGTAATGTCGGCACCGCTACCTCGATAGATATCTGGAGTGACAACATCGATACCTACCGGGTAGGTATCAGTTATCACGATGTGACCAACCGCTCGCTAAAGTATATCAGTTGGACCTGCACAGGGCCCACCTGCACGATCAAGAACGACGTCACCATCGATGACCCAGCTACAATTTATGTTTCAATGGGGAATGCCACCTCCATGAAATTTGCAGCAAACGGTAACCCCGTCATTGCCTATTACCGTAGTAATCTACTAGCGGATGATGCTCTCATGTTAGCTGAATATGTGGGAAGCTCAGGGAATTGCGGTGAGGGTGGAGCAGCAGGAAAATGGGACTGCACGGTGATCGACGCGGGTGAGGGGGTTGGTAGATATGTCTCCCTGGATATACCGGCTGAGGGCATGCCGGTCATCGCCTATTATGATGCAGGCAATGGCGATCTGAAATATGCCCAGTATTGGGGCATCGTTGATCCGGATTGCTACGGCGACAATGGCTATTTTTGTCAGGCACTGGATACGAGTGGTGATGTCGGTTTGTTCCCATCGGTCACTGCCCAGCGCCAGATTGACGACCAGCCATTCCGCATCGCATATTTCGACAATACAAACCACCGCTTGAAATATTACGATCCCGATTTTGGGACAGTGTGGGTAGATAACATGGGTATCAGCATTAATCCAATGGGGATCTCGATGGACGTAGGTGCGAATGGTTATCCCTATATCGCCTATCAGCAAATCACAGGGGAGTTCGCGCCTGCCAGGTTGATGATCGCACGCCCGGCCCTGGCAGATATGGGCAGCGGGATAGGAAACTGCGGTGAAGCACCACCAGGATACTTGTTCCAATATTGGCAGTGTGATGTGGTGGATAATGCGGGCCAGTATCTCAACGAAGCTTACTACGTCTCGATGGAAGTGTATCCTTTCAACAGGCCTCAAATTGCTTACTCTGAGTTTTTTGATTATGACATTGGTGACCACGCCACGAGCGCAAAGTTCTCTACCCAGCTACCTTTGTCAACATTCTTGCCAATCTGCAAAAAGTAGGGTGTAACCTTAAAATATTCGCTTTCCTCTCTAAATCCCTTGTGAATTAGCACGTTGAAAGTGCTCTTCTTTCATACCGGTTGGTGGTTTTTCCAACCGGTATGTGCTATAAAATGAGAATCCTTAAAATATTCGCTTTCCTCCTTAAACCCCTTGTGGATTAGAACGTTTGTGCTATAATTAGAACGTCTTCATTCAGTCTTTACTAAATAAAGACGTTCGTATACCGGCTGAATTAGGCCGGTAAAGGATGTAATTACTCACGGCTACCCAAAGACTCATCTTCTTCATGATATTTTATTGATAAGGGGTGGGGGTGTGAGTAATTACAGTAGACTGCAAATAACCACTATGTATGAATACATCATGTTCTTTCATCTTGTCGTCCATATGCCGGGTGCCCAATTACATTCTTTGTCCAAGGTTATTCGTTCCTCTTCGTTTTTTCAAGCGTTTTTCATAATACCCGACTGTTTTTGGAGGGGTACTGTGGTAACCGACTGTTCTTGGAGGGGTAGTGTGGTACCCGACTGTACTTGGAGGGGTACTGTGGTACCCGACTGT
>CAYLPS010000220.1:0-1927 GCA_964385625.1 uncultured Anaerolineaceae bacterium
GCCCATCCCGCCCTCGGGCTATGAGCCTCAGCCTGGTGATGATAAGTTGAGGCGCGACCAGGTGTTCCTGGATGCTGGGGGCAGCCGGCTCATTTACGCCGGTGAGCCGCCCATCCAGGTGAGCATTTCCATAACCGGTAACCTGCCGGACCCCTGCCACCAGCTGCGCGTGGTGGTCAACCCACCCAACGCCAACCACGAGGTGATGCTGGAGGTCTATTCGGTGGTGGAGCCCAATAAAGCATGCATCACCGTGTTGCAGCCGTTCGACGTAACCATCCCTCTGGGCACCTTCTACGCAGCCCATTACAGCATTTATGTGAATGGTGACCTCGTAGGAGAGTTCGACGCTTAATGGCGCACATCTGAAACACTTAAGCACTCAGATTTTGAGAGTGGGATGGCATTTGCCTCCCGCTCTTTGCTTTTAACTTCGCCCTGCTGTTCGCAGCGGGAATAATTTATATATGACAATTATTATCCAAATTCTTATGATACTTTCATGAAAATATGCTTTTAATCCTGTATACTCTTCTTATATAGGGGGGCTTACACTATGGATCGTGGGTACGTCCTGCCCAAGTACCGGGAAATGTGGGGGCAGGCGCCTGATGAGCCAGGATCAAACCAAACAAGTTGCTCGCATCGGGTATCTAGTTTAGTGGCACTGAAGGCAGAAATTTACCAACCGAATAGATCGCTGGCTTGATTGATGAGTACCCCATGGTTTGAATGCCATTACTTATCATCATGTTGGCAGGTGGCAGGTAGATACGCTTAACAGGCCAATGCCCACCTTTTCATACATGTTCAAAGAGCCAGTAAACAAACATCATTTGTTACAGTTATAGAAGGAGAAAACCATGAAAATTAAAAAAACTTTCGTTGCGACGATCGCCACGCTTTTACTGTTAGCTTTCCCGGCCACTGCTCTTGCAGCACCCAGCACCTCTTCGCCCCTAATTTCCACATCTGCACCGGCAGCCACCAATACCGTTTACCTTTCATTGCTTAGTAGCTCAGGCAGTGCTGCTTTAACCACATCAACCACCAGCACTTCCAGCTCCAGCGCCACCTCCTTATTGTCCTCCACACAAACTGGCACCCAGAAGCTGCTGCGCGATAAGGTTTTCCTCAATCTGGATAAAAGCTACTTGATTGTGAGTAAAGAATATCCCATCCAGGTGGAAGCAGTGATATCTGGCTGGCTACCCGATCCATGCCATATTTTGAAGACGGCGACCAAGGCTTCCATCATCGATAACATCATCAACATCGAAGTGTACAGCCTGTACGATCCTACCCAGGCGTGCATCACCGTCTTGCAACCCTTCACCACCAAGGTCCCCCTGGGCACTTTTGGGAAGGGCGCTTTCGTAGTGATGGTCAACGGTGAGAAGTTAGGAGCATTTGGGTCCGGCGTCACTGCCAGCTTTTCTGCCAGCACTTCGATCCTATCGTCCACCACTACAATAAGCAAACCAACCACGAATTCCGTCGGAGTCAGGTAGATGCCAGGCCTGGTGGCCTTGTGAGCACCTTTCTGCGAGTTGAAATTCAATCATAAAGGAGTAGATTTTCATATAGACAGCTGGACATCACCATAACAGCCAAGAACGACCAAGATTCACTTACAGGAGCGGGTTGGAGGAACCAATCCGCTCCTAGCTGCGTTTCTTAATTATTAATGATCGCATGGTTTTTTGAGAAAACCGGCGCTGTGGTGTCAGCGTATTGATTTTAGGAGGTCGTCATGATCAAGAAATTTACTTATCCATTTATTTTCAGCTTAATCCTTATAGCCTTAACTGCCTGCGCATCAGCCGGTGCTGCTACACCAACATCCTCGCCTTCACCGACAGCCGTACCCACCGGCGAGACGCCCACGCACACCAGCATTCCACCCACTCCCACCTCATTGCCACCC
>CAYLPS010000221.1:0-1915 GCA_964385625.1 uncultured Anaerolineaceae bacterium
CATCGAGAAACAACCTGGAATTTTTGATGGATGGGATATCCTGGGTGGTCAGTAAGATTAATAAATCGCTGTTATTGATCACACTGGCGGTGATGTTTTGCAGGGCAGAGGCAGTGTCGACAATTACGTACGAGTACATATTGCGTAAATAATTGAGCACTTTTGAAAACTGCTCGGCAGATACCTGGTCACTCTGTTCAGGTTTCATGGGTGCGGCCAGAAGCCTGACTCCAGATTGCGAATGGCGGATCGTCACGCTGTTGACAATTTCGGGGTCCAGCTCATCCGCCCGTGGGGTAAGGTCTAGGATGCTGAATTTACCCTGCTCGTTTAGAAATACTGCCACATCGCCAAATTGCAGGTTCGCATCCACAATTACCACGGTGGTATCTTCGTTATACAAACTGACTGCCAGGTTGGTGGCCAGGGTGGTGCATCCCGAACCACCCTTCGGGCTATATACAGAAATTATTTTTCCTCCGCCCTTCGAGCCCATCAACTGCTGGCCCGCAGCTCGTGGGCCTTGCGTCCCGCCGACCTGCGGCACTTTCATGCGCTCTTCCCGCGCGTTCACCCCTGCTCGGCGAATCGCAGAAGTCAATTCATCGATGGTAGAAGGCTTGGTCAGAAAATCGCGGGCTCCAGCCAGCATGGCACGCCGCATGTAATTGGGATCGTTCTGGATCGATAGGATCACGATCTGGGTTGCAGGAATGGTTTTTCGAATGATCTCTGTGGCTGCAATCCCATCCATATCTGGCATATTGATATCCATCAGCAAGACATCGGGTTTTAGATCTTTGGAGATATCAATTGCCTCGCGACCGGTGCGGGCAACACCCACCACTTCCACATCCGGCTCGAACTGCAATAGTTTACGAATGTTCTCACGTGTCTCGGCGATATCGTCGACGATTACCACGCGTGTTTTATCTGTATCAACCACATGAACTCCAATAGATAAAAAGTATTATGGTTGTGGGGTCGGAGTACCGTCATTCGTGAGTACTGGAGGTACCAATGCGTCCACCGCGGGCTGGGAGCCATAGGGTAATTTAACCGGAATGGGAATATTATACTGGTCAAGCAGATAGGACAATGTTACTGCTTCGGTTCCATCAGCCGCCGCATCATTTGGATTGCGCAAAGCCAGGGTTAACTGGGCGCCGCTGTAGATCAGGTAGTTCAGTGTCACCGCATCCTGGGGAGTCACGATCAATGTGATTACATCCGGTGGAGCTGGCACCGGTGTCGGTGTTGGCGCAGCCTGCTGGGGTTGCTCGGCGCCAGGTTCTGCCGTTGCTGTGGGTGCAGGGGCGGTTGCTTCCAGGGCTGCTTTTTCAGCGGGGGTCCGGAAGTTGCCCATCTGCAGCACGATCACATCCTGGATCAATGTCTGGCTCACCAGGCGTGGCCGCTGAGGTTCGGAGGGGAGAACATAAAATGTCTCGTTCATCAGCTGGTCGGTTTCGGAACGGCCCTGCTCCGATCCGCCCCGGAATGGTTGGGCAAGCAATGTGGTAACATTTTCACCGGTTAAAGAGCCACCCTCACCTACCACTGCACCGCTACCCGGGCCAATCACGTTGCCGGTCCAGTTGGGCAGGATGGTCTGCCAGGATGGGTCGAGATCGACGAACAGCATGGTGACGATCACGTTTACATGATCGCCTCGTTCAGGTGCATAGGAGATGCTCGACAGGCGGGAGATGGGGATCGATATCGCTACCATGCCGGGCGAGATGAACAGGGCATCGTCGGAGCCTTGCTCGGTGATTGGAGAATCGGTCACCAGGGCAGATGTAACGACGGTGTAGGGATCCAGGGTATAGCGGGCCATTTTCCCCACCACGTCGTCTATCACTGTATACATGATGGGCAGCACGAGATCCGAGGGCTGGTCGATTAATTCCAA
>CAYLPS010000222.1:0-1852 GCA_964385625.1 uncultured Anaerolineaceae bacterium
CCAACGCATGCGCAGCATATCCTGAGGCTGGGTAGCGTGACCAGCCAGCCTGATCCTAATACAGTATAGCCTTGCTGGTTGAGGAATTCGCCCATCCAGCGCATTTCCTTGGGGGCGCCAGTGAAACCGTGTACCAATAGACAACCTACACGGTTACCGGGAAGAAAGAAGGGTTCGGCAGTGGGTATGATCATAAATCGCCTGTTGTTATAACTGTTTGATGAGATACGGTCGATATCAGACCAATTGCCTGACTTCGCGTGGCAGGTTGGTGAGTGTTTCGCAACCCGTGTCAGTAATGGCCACATCATCCTCGATACGCACGCCATTCTTATCAGGCAGGTAGATACCAGGCTCTATGGTGAAGGTCATGCCGGGTTCGAGCGCTGTTAGGTTTCCACTGCGGATGTAAGGCTCCTCATGCCCTTCCATTCCCAGGCCGTGGCCGGTGCGATGGGTGAAGTATTGGCCATAACCGGCGGATTCGATCACCGAGCGCGCAGCCTGGTCAACTTGCTGGATCTCAATGCCCGGACGGACGAGATGGCGTGCGGCGGTATTTGCCTCGAGCACCACTCTGCCGATTATTTCCAGCTCAGGGCTGAGGTTACCGATGGCGAAGGTGCGGGTGATGTCGGAGAGATAACCATCATGACTAGCGCCCCAATCTATGACCAATAAATCTCCAGGGGAGAGCTTTCGGTTGGTTGGTGTGGCGTGGGGGTTGGCGCTGTTTGGGCCGGATGAAACGATGGGGGAGAATGGGAGTAGAGGATCACAGCCTGCTCTGAGTAGCTGCAAGGTAAGCTCGGAGGCCAGGTCATTTTCGGTGACCCCGATTCTAACCTGGGGGAGAGTGGCGTTTAGGGCACGCTGGGCGATGTCTACCGCTATTCGCATAGCCGTTAATTCGCTGGGATCTTTGAACATACGCATGCGTGAGACAATATCTTCGGCAGGGATAAACTGCGCCTGTGGAGAAGCTTCGGTGAGCAAGAAGTATTCCAGCAGGCGGAGCTGCCTCGGCTCAACGCCATTGCGTTTGCCATTCAATCCGGCGGAATCTATTGCCTTACGGAAAACCTTCACCCATTGCGATGGATCTTCACCATAGGGGAAGGCTTGCACGTCATATGGCAGGTGCCTGATTTTTTGCTGCTCCAATTCTGGTAATACGATGGTGATAGGTGCATCGGTTGAGACGAATACCACGACAGGCCGCTCAGAAAGGTGAAAGTTCAGTCCGGTGAGATAAACCATGCTGGGACCGGGGTTAAGCATTAGGCTGTCGAGGCCTGCGGATTGGAGCAATGATTTAAGCTTTAGCTGCCTGGATAAGAGATGATTAGTTGAGGATGAGTTGGGCATGATATTCCGCCTCCAATGGGTTTCCTAGGAATTATAGCGCCAATGGGTCGGCGGATGAAGTGTTTTTACCAGATTGTTTTTACCAGATGTGCGGGCAGCTTGACAGTGACCTGCCGCTAAGATACAATTTCGCTACTTGACGAGGGCCTGTAGCGCAGTTGGGAGCGCGCTTCAATCGCACTGAAGAAGTCGCGGGTTCGAATCCCGCCAGGTCCACAAGAATTGTTGTAATATCCCCCAAATTGCCGGCGAAACAGCCGGCTTTTTTAATCAATTCGATGGATAACAGGGATTATCGCTCATTTTTTGTTGCGGATTGAGGACCAATGGGTGCTCCGGGTACAATTGGGTACAATTTGTTACGCCGTAGAAATTATTTTATCGAGCTTAACTTCGGTTGGTGTCACCAGCTCGTCAATCATCTCAGCCGCTTCATCCTGCATATTAGGCAGCAGATGGCCATAGACATCGCTGGTTATCGAAG
>CAYLPS010000223.1:0-1818 GCA_964385625.1 uncultured Anaerolineaceae bacterium
TTTAACAAATGTATTCAGGTAAATCAAGCCCCAATTAAATTTTAAAATTAAACCCTTTCACTCCACCTTGTGGGGAACGGTTTGAAACCGTTCCCCACATTAATGGTTTGGGAGACATTATGCCTTGGCAGGTGCGGCCTCAGCCTTTACGGCCCGGTATCGGGCAAATGCCTTTACTCCTTCCACTGCCAGAATAATGGCAGCGACTACGAGAAACAGTCCTATTAATGCCTGGAATGTATTCCCAATCTGGGCCTCCGTTGTCTTCACCGCTCCTGTAAAAACTTTCTGAAACAGACTGTAGGAAGTATACAGGAGGGCTGCCACAGTCGTAAAGAACATGAAGATCATCGGATAGAAGCTCCAAGCGTAACTCTTTCCCTCTGACATCATCCAGGCAGTTACCAGCATCAATGCTAAGGAGGCCATCAACTGGTTTGCTCCTCCAAATAACACCCATATATATTGGAACCATCCCGTCAAAACCAGGAAAATTCCGAGTAGGCTGGCAATGATCGTACCCACATGAGCATTCTTAAAGATGGGACTGACATCACCCAATAATTCCGAAGTGGCCACTCTCATGAACCGAATCACTAATTGCAAAATAGTGACGGCCAGGACGATCATCATCACACTGCCGTATGATGCACCCAACTTAGCTGGGAGTCCTAACCCTCCCAGGAATTTAGATACACCAGCTGACCAAACAACACCGGCTCCCTTACCCAATGCTGCCCCATATTCTGTTGAAGAAGCATAGATTGCTCCGGCAACGATCAGAGAGAATAGGCCAAGCATCATCTCAACAAACATGACCCCTCCTCCGACGGGACGGGCATCGGTCTCAAACTCTAATTGCCTTGCGGTTCCCGAACTGGAAACAATGCTGTGCCACCCGGAAATCGCACTGCAGGCGATGGTCACAAACATAATGGGCCACAAAGGGCCAATTCCTATTGAAAAGCTGGTATAAGCAGGAAGGGTAAAATCAGGATGGAGGACAAACACTCCAATGATCCCGAACAATAGGCCCAGAAAAACGATATATGAGCCAACATAGTTGATGGGGAGCGCAAACCTCCAGATGGGTAACACAGCCGCAAAGTAGCAGAAGACAAACGTTAAAATAGCCCATAGTAATTTACTATTGGCAAGCGAGGCCCCTATGATTTTGTCGGAAGGGGCGGCTGTCCCAAGCCCAATTCCGATCAGAACAATAACAACTGTAACCACGGTCGTCAGGATAATATCCTTCTTCCAGCGATAGATCATCTGGCCAGCCAGAACTCCACCGATCGTCAGGAAAAGCCATGCCATGGGAGCGGCTTTGAGTCCAATGGCTGTGCTCATGACGACAGTACCAAAAGCGCCGGCGATCAGAAGCAGGTAGAAATAGATAAACGAGAGAAGGATAATTCTCGCCCTCGGCGAAATCAGTTTGTAGCTCAAGCCACCAAACGAAGCCCCATCCTTTCGCATGGCTACCATGGCGCTCGAATAATCCTGAACCCAGCCGATGAAGAAAGCCCCGAGTAGAATCCAGAGCAATGCAGGGAGCCATCCCCATTGAATCGCAACGATTGGTCCGAGGATAGGTCCTGCGCCCGCAATTGATTTGAATTGATAACCGAAGAGGATATTCTTACTGGTGGGCATGAATTCCACTCCGTCCATATACATCTTGGCAGGAGTGGCTTTTTTAGCGTCGGCCTTGATGATTTTTGTGTCTACATACTTGGCATAGAAGCGGTAACCGATGAAAAAAACGATAAACCCGATAATGATAACCACGACTGAATTCATAATCTACCTCCT
>CAYLPS010000224.1:0-1816 GCA_964385625.1 uncultured Anaerolineaceae bacterium
CAGCCGATAAGATCTCATCAAGCAGGATAAAAAGGACCAGCATGTTTTCAGTACCGGTGAAAACATGCTGGTCTTTCTTTTCATGGACAGTGAAAACTTCTATCAATCCAACCGATCAGAGCATTGAATCAAACCATGCTTACCTCTGATCCTGATGAAGACGGATTTGAAATCGGAGGCATGCTGGTCGAGCTGCACTCGACCTCAAAGGGGCTGCTTGAGCAGTAGATTATCCTAAAAGAGGCTGCTCATCCAACACACACGGATCGACCCTTATAGCTTCCCGAACGCCACCCCTTTGTAACCCCAGCCGCTGGAGGCACAAATCTCCTGGATGGGTTTCTTAAGCTCATTGGTATTGAAGCGATATTTATACACCTGGCCGGGTGCCAATGCCTCGGTGAAAGCATAGGCGGTGCCGAATTGCATCGAGGTCATCTGGCCTTTGAATGCACTGGCTTCCAGCGTAAGCTGCGGGATGCCTGCCGACCAGCTGAGCGAATATTCCCGGTCCTGGGCGCGCAGCTCGCTTTTTTCGGCATCGAGTTTCATATGAATCTGGAAGACCTTTTCCAGGTTGGCATCTTCGAAAATCTTATACCAGCTGGGTTCCACAATCTTCCACTCGGCCACCAGGTCCACACCTTCAGCCTGGCCGTCGACGATGCGATAGGGTGACGTGGCGCGGTTGAGCCCAAGCAGGCGGGCTTTCAATTCCCCGCTAGGAATTGCCGGGATGTTGCTGCTTGGTTTCTTTCCGAATAGTGGCATGCTGGCCCTCCTCAGTGATTTATGGATACCTTGAATTCTATTAATCATAGCAGAATTTTCTAAAAATAGTCTATGCGCGGGTTGATTGTAGAGATATCTCTCGAATACTACAGTCAGGCTAAAGGTTTTTTGCCCGCATGTATGCATACGGGAGGCTCGATATATTGCCGTTATAATTAATCATCAGCCCGCCTCTGCAATCGGAACAATACCGTACCCAATCCCATTTTTATAGTCACCACCCACAAGGCGAACGGCGCCCCGAATGCTAACCTGCACTCGTGGGGGTTATTGATTGGAGAAAAATGCAACTACTCATCCCTGGTAGCGCTGCTGGATAACACGCATACCTACGCCAACATCCTGCGTGAAACTGAGTGGTGTGTTTGTTTTCCCACGTTTCAACACGATAAGCAATGTTTCGAGACCATCCGGCTCAACCTGCCAGACAATGACGAAATAACCGATTCAGGATTCACCCTCGAAGCGGCAAAGGCGGTGCAGGCGCCGCGTATTGCCGAATGCCCGATTAACCCGGAATGCCGCCTTGAGTGGCACCGTCCACTTTATGAAAACAGTCACTGGCACCTTTTCGCCGGGCGGGTGTTACACCTGGCAATGGATGAGCCGGCCATGGTACCTGACCCGGCAGAGCGCATGCGTACATTGGGGTTGATGTACAACATCCGCAGCACTGTCCATCCCCTCACCGGTGAGCAGTACGGTCCAAACACACTAGGGCTGCGCAACGAGATAGAAAAGATCTATAGTAACCAGGCTTGTCGAAAAGTACACGGCCGTCACCCACTCTGGCGGGTGGTAGGATTCCACCTGGAGAATGGGTAGTCCCATCCCGCGTTGTAGCGGCGATTTACCCAGATGGATGCTCACTCTTCACCACCGGTCATGCCTGCTGCGGTTTAAGGCAGGCCGCTAAGCACAGGCAGAGTACCCAGCAATTGCGCCGCCCATCAATGCGCGGCTTTGACGGCCACCTCCTCCAGTGGCACACCGCCCTGCTTTCCCTGTGCCATCGCCTTCGGCA
>CAYLPS010000225.1:0-1705 GCA_964385625.1 uncultured Anaerolineaceae bacterium
TATATGCAAGTAGCGCAACGGAGCGGGCGAATTGCATGGAAAGGAGTGCGGGATTTAGATATATCCAAAAACTATACTTCCTTCAGTTTTTTCATCTTGAAATCCAGTTTTTTTGTTTGTCACATCTTTTGAGGAGGATTTTATGAAAGGTAAATGGATTTTTGCTTCTCTCACCGTTACACTGCTATTTATCCTGGCATTCTTCGGCTTGGCCCACCACGATGCGGCTTTTGCGGCGCAGAATGGGGTCGATAAAATTGAAGGCCTGCTTTTAGATGAGTTTGCAGCCAACGGCTCCGCAGATTTCATCGTACTCTTTACAGACCAGGCTGATCTTTCAGCAGCCTACACGATGGATTGGAATGCACGCGGGGAGTACGTATACAATTACCTGACCGAAGTGGCGGCCAAGAGCCAGGTAAATGCCAAAGCGATTTTGGATATGTCAGGATTGAGCTATCAAACCTTTATCGCCGGGAATGAATTGTACGTATGGAGTGGAACCCAGGGAAGTGCAGATGAATTATCTGCCCTGCCAGAAGTCAAGTTCATCCGAGCCACACGTACATATTACATCGATCCGGATGTGGTAAGTAACCCCCTGCAAAGCATTACCTGGATGGGAGACTTTGTAGCGAACAATCTCTTGACCACGGTGGATAGCTCGATCGATGCGACCACGGATTGGGGCATCCTCGATACCAAAGCCGACCAGGCATGGTTGTTGGGGGCACGTGGGGGTGGCATTAAAGTCGCGAATATCGATACCGGTGTGCAGTGGAACCATCCAGCACTGGTCAATCAATATGCCTGCCCGGGAGATCCAACCGACCCGGATTGCTGGGAAGATCCTAGCAATATATGTGGCGGGAGTATGTGCGACAATAATGGCCATGGCACGCATACCATGGGAACCATGGCAGCAGTCGATGACCCTTCGCTGCTCTATATTGCCGGCATGGCTCCGGATGCCAGCTGGATTGCCTGCAAGGGTTGCGAATCAAGCAGCTGCTCGGAATATGCTTTGACTACCTGTGCGGATTGGGTACTGGCACCGGGTGGAGATCCAGCGAACCGGCCTGATGTGGTGAACAACTCGTGGGGCGGTGGTGGATGTGATGCCTGGTATGAGTCAAAAGTCGTCGCCTGGGTCGCCAGTGGTATCTTCCCGGCTTTCTCATCAGGTAACAGCACCGGCTGTAACAGCATGGGTTCTCCTGGTGATTATCAGGAATCATTTGCCAGTACGGGGCATAATTCCTCGCGCGCCCATGCATACTCTCAGGGTGCATCGTGCTTTGGGCACGAGCCGTATACGAAACCGAATGTGACTGCTCCGGCGGTTTCGATTTGCTCGACGGTGCCGACCAATGCTTGGAGCTGTGGTTATAGCGGAACTTCCATGGCCAGCCCGCACTCAGCGGGTGCTGTAGCACAGGTGTGGTCGGTTTGCCCAACATACATCGGTCAGATTTACGATACCTTCGAGCTTTTACAGGGTAGCGCCGAGCCACCCGATCCGCCTGATCCTGTTTGTGGTGTTCCGCCAGATGGCGAAGGCACATATGAAGACGGCTACGGATATCTGAATGTGCTTCAAGCGGTGGAAATTTGTATGGGTGGGGCGCAGACCGGTATCCTGGAGGGCCATGTCTATGATCAGGATGACAATCCCATAGGCGGAGCCAGCGTGGTTGCCGCTCCT
>CAYLPS010000226.1:0-1626 GCA_964385625.1 uncultured Anaerolineaceae bacterium
CTGGAAGAACAGGGCTATGCGGTGGATAATGTGTATACCGGTAAAGAGGCTCTGGATTGGATAGAAGCCACCCCATATGACCTTATCATCCTCGACATTATGCTCCCAGAAGTGGATGGCCTGACCGTCTGCCGCCAGCTGCGCCAGGAGGGAAACCGCACGCCCATCCTCATGCTGACTGCCCGGGATGCGGTGGATGACCGGGTGAATGGGCTGGATGCGGGCGCAGACGATTACCTGATCAAGCCTTTCGCCCTCAAAGAATTGCTGGCGCGTTTACGAGCCATATCGCGACGTGGCAATGAAGTCCCCAGGAATCCCATTCTACAGGTAGCCGATTTATTTTTGGATACTCTCACCCGCAGGGTGCGGCGGGGCGGGAAATTGATCAACCTGACCACAAAAGAATACGCGATATTAGAGTGTCTCATGCGAGAGCCGGAGCATGTGCTGACCCGCACCCAGATCGCAGAGCACGTTTGGAATTACGATGTATATAACCAATCCAACGTTGTAGATGTTTATATCAAGAATTTAAGGCGCAAGATCGATAGCAATTGCGATCTCAAATTGATCCAGACTGTACGCGGGGCAGGCTACCGGCTTTCATCTAATCAATACGATGAAACGGTTTAGGACCCTACGCTTCCGCTTTGCACTTTGGACCTCCCTGCTGGTGCTGGTCATCCTGGCCATCTTCAGTGTCTATGTCTACTACAGCCTCTCAAGCAGCCTTTCAACCGCGGTTGATAATTCACTTAGCCTGAATGCCTCACAGGTTGCCGTTGGTTTGAACGTCGATAATGGTAAACTCGTCCTACCGGATAGCCTGGTGGAAGATACTGAGAACGCTGATCTGCGCGGTCGGGGCTTCAGCATCCGCATCCTGTCTCCACTCGGGCAACTGCTCCAGGAATTAGGTCCTTACCAGGGATTACCCGTGTCCACAAGCCAGTCGTTCACCACCTATAAAATCCCCACGACAAACACGACTGTACGTATTTATACACTGCCTGTCTTCGAGAATAACAATATCATCGCAGTGGTCCAGGTGGTGCAATCCTTACAGGATGTTCAAAACACGCTGCATCGGCTGCTCATCGCTTTACTGATCAGCGTGCCCGCCCTGGTCATCCTGGCGGAACTCGGCGGTTATTTGCTGGTCGCCCGAGCCCTGGTGCCGATCGACCGGATCACTTCCACAGCACGCCAAATATCGGCCAAAGACCTTTCACAAAGGTTGAATCTGCCCTCAACCGATGATGAGGTTGGGCGCCTGGCACAAACTTTCGATGGCATGATAGCGCGCTTGGAAGATTCTTTTCAGCGCGAGCGTCAATTTACCAACGATGCGTCGCATGAGCTACGTACCCCACTGGCTGCTATGCAGGCTATCCTCAGCGTGATCCGTGAGAAACAACGCAAACCCGAAGAATATCAGCAAGCCCTGGATGACCTGGCTGAAGAGACTGACCGGCTGCGCACCTTGATCGAAAATCTGTTGAGGCTGGCGCGCAGCGATAAGCAAGCTCCTGAGCTATTTGAAGCGGTAGATCTATCCACCCTGATTAATGATGTATGTGACTCAATGCGCCCATTAGCAGAAGCAAATCAGCTCTCTTTAAC
>CAYLPS010000227.1:0-1584 GCA_964385625.1 uncultured Anaerolineaceae bacterium
GGCCGGGGGTGGGCGTGACCACGCAGTTATCCAGGCTGACGTCATCCACAAACATGCTGGTGATGTCGTACAGGCCATTATTGAAGGTACCAAATTGCAGGTAAATGGTGCGCCCGGCGTAGGGGCGCAGGTCGAACTGGTAATAATGCCAGTAGCCTTCATCGGTTAGCTGCCACACCAGGGTGTCGATCCAGTTCTGGTACTGGTCCAAGATCAGCACGTACTGCAGGTCGCCGCTCAGGGTAACCTCGCTGAACGGCCCACCGGTGGGGGTGATGGCTTCAGGCTGGGCGAGACCCTTGGCATCGCCGCTGAGCGTGTACAGCCAGAAGCTGGCATTCGCCACCGTGGCGCCCGAGGGGATGTGCACCGCCTGGCGGAAATCTGAATAACTGAACACGTTGTCGGCAGGCACCAGGATACCCGTGCGCATCGAGCGCGAGCCGGTGTGCGCTTGCAGGGTTGAGTATCCGGCAGAATAGGCGGTGATGGGGATCTCCCAATCACTGTTGGTCTCGAAGGAGGGATTCTTGATCAGGTTTTCACACGCGCCCGGGGTGACGGTGGGGGTTGGCGAGCCGGCGCCGGGGCAGATATCCAGCGAGACGTCGTCGGCGTACATGGCTGAGATGCCATCCAGGCCATCATTGAAAGTGCCGAAATGCAGCCAGATAGTCCTGCCGGCGTAGGCTGCCAGGTTGAACTGGTACTGCGTCCATACCTGGCTGTCGCTCAGCTGCCACACCAGGGTGTTGATAATGTTGAAATCACTGTCCAGCACCAGCACGTACTGCACGTCGCCAGACATTTTCAACTCGCTCAAGGGTGTGCCGACAGCCGGCTTTTCGGGTAGCGATAAGCCCTTTACCTGCCCGCTGAATGGCTTGATCCAGAAAGACAGGTAGGCGCTGGTAGTGCCCACCGGGATGCTCACCTTCTGGCGCGCCGATGAGTAGCTGAAGATATTATCAGCCGGGTTGGCGATGCCGGTGCGCATCGAGCGGCTGCCGCTGTGCGCCTGGGCAGTGCTGTAGGCGGCGGAGTATTCGGTGATGGGGATGACCCACCCGCTGTTATCCTCGAACCCGCCGTTGACAATCGCCTCCGAACAGACCACTTGGGCAGTAAAATTCAGCTTTTCCACGTCTGGCGGCACCACCACTGATGACGAGGCTGGCGAAAAAACAGTGCCTCCCTGGGATGGTGTGATGGTGTACGTGCCTTCCTGCAAGTTTTCGATGGCGTAATATCCTTCCTGGTCGGAAACAGCCACCTGCCCCTGGTTGGTTTGGATGGTGACCCCTGCCATAGGCACGTTTTGCGGGCTCAGTACCTTGCCGGTGATGGCATGCCCTGAGGTGGTGCCGTTGTGAATTACCGGGATGAATACCGAAAAGCCACCCTGGGGTTGAGCATCCTGGGCATTAACCACCACCAGCCCATACGAAAGTAAAAGTATTAAACTTATTCCGATTATGGTATTTTGAAAAAGGGTTTTCTTCATCGACTTCTCCTCCCGGTATGGTCAGGATGACCATACTAAATCGCAGATATAGTTTACAGAAATTCTCTTGTTTAATCAAT
>CAYLPS010000228.1:0-1545 GCA_964385625.1 uncultured Anaerolineaceae bacterium
ATACTTCAGCCACATCTTCCTTGACCACCGGCTGCACCCCTTCTTCTCTCTCCCTACGGAAGATTGCATAGAGTTCTTGAGTGATTTCCTTGCCTAAAGCATCGCTTTTCCGAGGGTCCGTCGCTAATAGTGATGCAACTAAAGCCGCCCGGTCCACGCGTGTGACTGCTTGGGTTAGGTACTGGAAGAAATTAACCAGCCTGCCGCGCCAGGTCGGGTCAAAGCCAATCTTTTCACGGGCATACATCAATACTTCATCGACCAAAACCAGCGTTGCCAGGCCTTGTTTTCCTGGCAAAGCCAGCAGCTCGGTGAGCAGGTTTTCTGCAGGTGCGCTCTCTCGTTCGGCATCCAATCCCTCAGCGTGCAACAGGCGCAGTCCATCCGAGCCAGCGAGCTGGTAAGCCAGCACACTCCAGGGTTGCTTGAGCCAGCGAGTCTCTCCGGTGGGGGAGCACACTTCCATTCCCTTTTCAACATCCAATTTATCGAACGTGAGCGCTGCGATACATGCCTTGGGAGGGGTTACCCCAATGTGCTGGATGAATTCCTGGACGGCAGGCAGGTTAGGCAGGTTTTCGGGTTGGTTAACCAGGTGATACAGTGTGATCAAGGTGTGGGTCTTGCCACCACCGTAGGTCAGCTCCAGCTGGCGCACAGCTTTCTCATTCTTGCCCGCTAGGCGCAAGGCCACATCTTTTACCAGCTCACGCAGGTTGTAGGTGGGATAGGTGAGGGCGAAGAATTGGGCTGGGTCTTCGTAGATCGGTCGGCGACCTTTTTGCATCTTCACATCATACAGGTCAGCCGCGAAAACCGCCAATGAGAGCTCACCAGTGCGGAGATCGTCTCGAAGATTGACGACTTTATGCCAGGGGGTCCAGGGAATTGTTGGCATTGATTATCCTCCTTCAACCTTCTCGGGCTAATTCATAGACCGAAATATAAAACTCTCCTGTTTCAGCAGCGCGTCTTGCTTTACGATTAATCGCATTAGTTAACGACATCGTTCCTTCCAGGATAAAATAAATATCTTGACCGTCCATTCCAATAAGATTGGTGGAACGGCCTCGTGAATAGCCTATTTGACCTTCTTTAGTGAAGCCTGCATGGCTAATGAAAATCCCACGTGACCAAGCTGATTTCCCCTCTACTTTTTCTCTAAATGCAAGTAAATCTGATTCGGGTGTTTGACAGTCCTGCCATTTGGCTTCCAGTAGATAAATATTTGAGCCAATCTCAAAACTACCATCAATCTGTTCGCCAATTAATCGGAAAGGGCCTCTAGGCGATAAACCTTCAAGGCCAAACCAATCATTTAGAAAACGCTCAAATGCATAACCCCGCTTCTGAGGCTCCATATCACGCAAGGTAGAATATTGTTGGCTTATTTGAATAAGTATTGGTTGTTTTGGAGTTTGATCAATATTCTTTTCAATCTTTCGGGATGTTAATGAATCTATGAATCTGGAATCCCATAATTCAGGTATCTTAAAGCCAATTTTATAAATTAATTCATTCAAATGTCTAATCTCATCTCTTGAG